>JAFUQL010000228.1 GCA_017472375.1 Oscillospiraceae bacterium
GTTATAGGCAACAGCAAATTTCTCCTCGTCCAGCCCGCCGCAGGCTTCGTACAGGCTGCGCTTCACCATCAGGCAAGCGCCGGTCACCGCCATATAGTTCTGGGAGGTCACAAGGCGGTACAGGTCGCCCACTGCATCGCCGGGATGGCTCTTGTGGCTGTGGCCTGCCGTGCCGTTGATGCCCATGATGACACCGCCGTGCTGAATGGTGAAGTCCGGGAAGAGCAGCTTTGCACCCACACAGCCCACGTCCTCACGCTGGCTGTAGGTCAGCATCTCCTTCAAAAAGTCCTCGTCAATGACCTCGATGTCGTTGTTCAGCAACAGGATCTGCTCGCCCCTGCAATTGGCAACGCCCAGATTGCAGACCGCCGCAAAGTTGAAGCTGCCTTCATAGGTGACCACCGACAGGCCACGGAACTTTTGTTTTGCCTCCTCATAGTAGGCAAAGGTGGCGGGGTCAGTGGAATTGTTCTCCACCACCACCACCTCGAAGTTGTCGTAGCCGGCCTTTTCATACAAGCTCTCAAGGCAGCGGCTCAGGTCGTCGATGTGATCCTTGTTGGGGATGATAACGCTGATGAGAGGCTCCCCGGTCAGCTCGTACTTCACACGGTAGGCACCGGGCGCTCCCTCCAGCGGGGTCGCAGTGCCGGCAAGGCCCACCCGTTTCAGGTGGGCTTCAATGGCCCGGGCTCCGGCCTGCACCGCATAGGGTTTGGCCTCCATCCCCTGCGCTGTGGATGCCGCATGGCCGCGCCAAATGTACATCACCTTGGGGATATGACGAATGCAGGCAGCCTGCTCGGTCAGCCGCAAAATCAGGTCGAAGTCCTGGCTGCCGTTGAATTCACTGCGCTCCTCCGGACCGGCCTTGTCCAGCAGTTCCCGGGTAAAGACCGCAAGGTGGGTGATGTAGTTGCAGCCGCGCAGATAATCGGGAGCATAATCTGGCTTGAAGTGGTATCCGCCCAGTTCCTTCAGGTCTCCCGACAGCACGATCTCATCGGTATAGACGAGATCTGCGCCGGTAGCCTGCATACACTGCACCACTTCATAGAGCGCATCGGGATACAGCAGGTCGTCATGGTCCAGCAGCGCCAATGCACCGCCGGTAGCCAGCTTGAAGCCCTCGGTGGTGTTCCCGGCAATACCCAGATTTTCCGGAAGCTTGTGGTAGAGGATGCGCTCCTCGCCCAATGCGATCCGGCGGGCAGTGCGCCCCACTTCTGCGTGCTCTTCGTCCGAGGCATCTACCAGCACGAGCTGCCAATTCGGGTAGGTCTGGGCAGTAACGCTGCCGATCATCTCCTTGAGGAATTTCAGCGGCGTGTTGTACAGGGGCACCACCACACTGACCGGCAGGTCGCCGGGCAGCGGGTTGTCCTTCTGCCGCTTGAGCTGGCGCTTGGTGGGCTGGTCAGCCCGGTGCTGCCACCGATCCTTGTGCATGGCCAGACCGACGCGGAATTCCACCTCCCGCCATAGCTGCTCAAAGCCCTCCTCCTTCACGCAGTCCACACCGCGCTTTGCAAGGTCGGCCAGATGAGCGGGGCTTGCCAGGCGTTTCAGCATCCCGCCCACGCTGTCGGCGCGGGCTACGTCGGCGGGCAGATTGTCCTCTGCTTTGACAGGTTTCTTTTGCATGGGTCTGTCCTTTCTGCGGGCGGCATGGCGGCCCGTTTTCGAATTTATGGCAAAACGCCGCCAAAGGCGCGCGGCCACTCCCGGCCCCGCGCCCGGCGGCGTTCTGTTATTTCTCGGTCAGTTTATAGGCGTCGCACACCGTCTTGGTGTCGCCGTTCATCTTTAAATGGCCGTGCTCCAGCCAGGCCACCTTGTTGCACATACGCTCGATCTGCTCGATGGAATGGGACACCAGGATCACCGTAGTGCCGCCGCTCATCAGCTTCTGCATACGCTCCTCGCACTTCTTCTGGAACAGGAAGTCGCCCACCGACAGGATCTCATCCGCGATCAGGATGTCGGGCTTGGTGATGGTAGCGATAGCAAAGGCAATGCGGGCCACCATGCCGCTGGAATAGTTCTTCAGCGGAACGTCCAGGAAGTCCTCCAGTTCGCTGAACTCCACGATCTCGTCGAACTTGGAGTCAATGTACTTGGGGGTGAAGCCCAGCACCGTACCGTTCAGGTAGATGTTCTCCCGGGCGGTCAGGTCCATGTCGAAGCCGGCGCCCAGCTCGATGAGGGGAGCAATGGTGCCATTCACCTTCACACTGCCCGCAGAGGGCTTATAGACGCCGGAGATGACCTTCAGCAGGGTGGACTTGCCGGAGCCATTCAGGCCGATCAGACCGTAAAAGTCGCCGGGTTCCACCGTCAGGCTCACATCACGCAGGGCGTAGAACTCGTCGAACTGCAGACGACCCTTGGCCAGCGCGAGAAAATATTCCTTGAAGCTCTCGTGCTTCTCCTTCGAGAGGTTGAAGCGCATGGAGACATTGTTCACTTCGATGATTCCCATACAGCACCTCTCACATATACAGCACAAACCGGTCCTGGGTGCGCTTGAACATAAACAAGCCCACCGCAAGGCTGAACAGCGCACAGCCGCCGCACACCGCGATCATCACCGGGGTCAGACCTTCGCCCCACAGCGCACAGCTGCGGAAGGCGGTGATGTACCAGTACAGCGGGTTCAGATGGATGATGTAATATACGATGCCGGTCATCTGCTCTGCATCGTAGAAAATGGCACTGCCGTAGCTGAGGGCGGTGCAGAACACCTCCCACATATGCATCACATCGCGAAAAAACACATAGGTTGCCGACAGAAACAGGCCGATGCCCAGGCAGAAAATAAACAGGGTGACCAGCGGATACAGGCACAGCAGGAAGGTGCCGTACAGCGGGGTGCGGGTGAACAGCATCACCACCAGCAGCGCCACAAAGCTGAACAGGCAGTTCACGAGGCCGAAGCAGACCTTCTCCAGCGGGAAGATATACTTGGGAATGTACACCTTGCGCAGCAGCGGGGCATTTTTCAGCACGCTCTCCATGGCCATGGTGGTGGACTCACGGAAGAAGTTGAACAGCAGCTGACCAATGAGCAGGAACACTGCAAAATTCTCGATGTTGCCGCCCTTCATGTTGGCAAAAATGCTGGTGAAGATGGCGTACATGACCACACACATCAACAGAGGGTTCAGCACGCTCCATGCAACACCCAGCACACTGCGCCGGTATTTCAGCTTAAAATCACGGGTAATCAGGTTCTGCAGCAGATAGCGATACCGCCACAGGTCCTTCGTATACAGCTTCAGATTGGCCAAGACGGGGTTACCACCTTTCAAAATAGTCGAAGGTCTGGGCGGCGAAGGGCTCGTGCTTCTTATCCTTCTCGCTCAGCATATATTCGCAACCGCAATCCGGCCACTGGATGCCCACAGTGGGATCGTTGTAAGGAATGCCACCCTCCGCGGTGGGGCAGTAAGTGTCGGTGCACTTGTAGCAGAACTCTGCCACATCGCTCAGCACCAGGAAACCATGTGCAAAGCCCTCGGGCACATAGAGCATCTTCTTGTTTTGGGCACTCAGGGTCACACCCACCCATTTTCCGAAGGTGGGGCTGTTCGGGCGGCAATCCACCGCCACATCGAACACCTCGCCCAGGGTCACGCGCACCAGCTTGCCCTGGGTGTGCTCCTTTTGAAAATGCACACCGCGCAGAACACCGCGGCTGGAGCGGGACTGGTTGTCCTGCACGAACTCACGGTCGATGCCGGCTGCGGCAAACTCCTCTTTGTGGTAGGTCTCCATAAAATAGCCGCGGTCATCGCCGAAAACGGTGGGCTCCACGATCTGCACGCCGGGCAGCTCGGTCTGAGTAAACTTGAACTTTCCCATTTGAATTCGCTCTCTTTCTTTCCAGGACCATGGGGCGGCCTCTTGATGCATCAAAACCGCCCTCATATAAAGTTGTAATTATTTTATCACATCCGGGAGCTCTTTTCAATGCACTGCAGCGGTTGTTCCGATGCTTGCGTGCAAAACGAACAAAATCCGCTCATTTATCCCAGATTACGCAGCGCCTTGGGCAAGTGATTCTTCACCCTGCCGCCGCTCACTTTACCGCCGCCCAGGGGCAGGCCGTCCACCGTCACACAGCACCAGCCGTTCTGCGCGGCATGTGCATCGATCTCCTCGCCCCGCAGCCATCCCGCAAGCCGTTCGTCGTTTAAGGTCAGCTCTTCACGGTTGGTGCACTGGGCACCGAATGCAGTGAACAAATGGTGTGCCGGTACAAAACGGCCTTTCTGCACCGAGCCAGCCAGAACGCCTGCCCGCAGGATGTGCAGCTTCAGTGCAGGCAATTCGGGTGGGGCGAGCAGCACCATATCATCCAAGAGGGTCACAGGCATTTCCGCCAGCGTCGGGAAGCTCTGCTTTGCAAAAGCATACCACTCTTTGCAGGTTTTTGCGGGCTTCTGAGGCTTCAGCCGGGCATCCTTTTCACCCTCTCCACGGCTGTTTTTGCGCAGACGGGCCATAAAGTGGCCTTCGCCTCCGTTACAGGGCCAGATGCGCCGCGTTTTTTCCACCGCATATTGGAATTCACCGCACCGGTTTTTCTCACCGGCACAGCCATACTCCACGCCGCAATCCAAAAGCTCAAACTCCGGATGCCGCTCAAGAAATGCCCCAACCTGCATCTCGTCCTCCTCAGGGGCGAACGTACAGGTGGAGTATACCAGCAGACCGCCCTCTGTCAGGCAGACCGCAGCCGCATCCAGGATCTCCCGGCCCAGCTCGGCGCAGTGTTCCACCAACCCCTGGTTGTGCTGCGCCATGGCCTGGGGCTCCTTGCGGAACATCCCCTCGCCGCTGCAGGGGGCATCCACCAGCACCCGATCGAAATAGCCGGGCAGGGCCTTTGCGATGCGCTCCGGCGTTTCATTCAGCACCAGTGCATTGGGTACGCCCATCCGCTCCAGATTCTGCCGCAGGATGACCGCCCGGCCGCTGTCATACTCATTGCTCACCAAAAGCCCTTCGCCGCCCAGCGCAGCCGCAAGCTGACTGCTCTTTCCGCCAGGGGCAGCGCACAGGTCCAGCACCTTATGGCCGGGCCGCACATCCAAAAGCTCTGCGGGCGCACTGGCCGAGGGTTCCTGCGAATAGAACGCCCCCGCATGGTGGTACGGGTGCCGCCCCAGCTTCACAGTCGGATCAGGCACCAGCAGACCCATGCTGCAAAAAGGCGATGGCTCCACCGCAAACTCCACCCTGGCGCAGAACTCCTCACGGGTCATGCGCAGGCGGTTCACGGTCACGCCGCGGGCCGGCTTTTCACTGGGAGCCGCATAGAGCGCTTCGTACCGCTCCCCCAGCAGCGCCCGCTCCCGGGCTTCAAAGTATTCGGTGGGCATAAAAAACCTCCCTCAAAAATGTATAGGTCTCCGGCAGTGTGGAAAGACTATGGTTGCAGGCAGAGAGAGCGGCCCGTCCGTTCTTTCGGCCGCTCATTCTCCGCCGGATCCACCGGCGGCTTTTTCAACACCGAAAGGAGATCCCATCATGGACAACCGCAACGCTAAGAACAGTACCAACGCCACCAACAGCACCAATGGTCAGAATGCTCAGAACGGCCAGAACGCTCAGAACAAGACCACCAGCAAGACCAGCAACGCCAAGAACTGCAAATAAATAAGCGTTCATCCGCACAAAAGGCTGAGACCAGGGCGTTTCCCGGCCTCAGCCTTTTGCGGTTCACTTCATTGCGTTTTCAAGATCAACGCTGTTCCAGATCTGCTCAAACAGCTCCTGGATCCGCTCGTCCATCCCCTGCAGATACAGCCAGCCGAACAGTGCCTCCAAGCCGGTGGATGCCCGGTACTCAGCCGGGGTGGCATGCTTTGCCACCGAGGCCTTGCTGGCATTCTTGCCACGGTGCAGCACCGCAAGTTCCTTCTCGGTCAGCAGCGGCTCAACAGCAGGCAGAGCGGCACACTGTGCCTTAGCCGATACATACTTGATGGCCGTGCTGTGCAGTCGGCCGGGCTGCAGGCGGGTGTACTCCACCAGCCTGCGGCGCACCAGCAGTTCAAATACGCTGTCGCCCACAAACGCCAGGCTCAGCGGCGACTGCTCCCGAATGTCCACTTTTTCCTTCTGCATGGGGTCTTCTCCGTGCGGTGCAAAACCGCGATCAGAATACATAGTCGAACTCAAACTCGCCGATCTTGATGGTGTCATCCTCCTGGACGCCGCGCTTCACCAGCTCGTCCAGAATGCCGCTGTCACCCAACTGGCGCTGGAAGTACTGCAGA
This sequence comes from Oscillospiraceae bacterium, assembly GCA_017472375.1. Taxonomy (GTDB): domain Bacteria; phylum Bacillota; class Clostridia; order Oscillospirales; family Ruminococcaceae; genus SFJ001. The sequence continues at coordinate 6,291 of JAFUQL010000228.1, forward strand.
CTCTCGTAATCCTCCACATCGCTGCCTTCCAGAATGCGCTCCAGCCAGGGAGCATCGATCTCGAAGACATGCTCTTCAGTCTGGGTGATCACGAAGCTGCGGGGGCCTTCGGTTTTGACAGGGGCCACATAGTCAGCCTCATAGGTCTGCACCGGCGGAAGCTGCTGCAGACGCTCATACACCATACCGGGCAGGCCGCGCAGGCCCTGCTGGGTGGCAGCGGAAATGGGCAGGAACACCAGGCCCTTTTCCTCGATGTATGCCTTGAAGGTCTCGATCTGCTCCTCGGTGGCGATGTCGCACTTGTTGCCCAGCACGATCTGAGGACGGGTGGACAGCTGCTCGCTGAAATTCACCAGCTCTTCGTTGATCTTCTCGAAGTCCTCAATGGGGTCGCGGCCCTCACAGCCAGACACATCCACCACATGCAGCAGCAGGCGGCAGCGCTCCACATGGCGCAGGAAGTCATGACCAAGGCCGATCCCCTCGCTGGCACCCTCGATCAGGCCGGGGATGTCAGCCGCCACAAAGCTGGCCTCAGGGCCCACCTGCACCACGCCCAACACGGGGGTCAGGGTGGTAAAGTGATAGTTTGCGATCTTCGGCTTGGCTGCACTGATGACCGAGATCAAAGTCGATTTGCCCACATTGGGGAAACCGATCAAGCCCACGTCCGCGATCAGCTTTAGCTCCAGCTTGATCTCAAACTCCTCGCCGGGGAAGCCGGGCTTCGCAAACTTGGGGATCTGCCGGGTGGGGGTCGCAAAATGCGCGTTGCCCCAGCCGCCGCGGCCACCCTTGGCCACCACCACCGGCTTATCGCCGGAGATGTCAGCCATGACCTGGCCGCTGCGCGCCTCCTTCACCAGAGTGCCGCGGGGCACACGGATGATCAGATCAGCGCCGTTTTTTCCGCTGCAGCGCTTGCCGCTGCCATTCACACCGGGCTCGGCGGAATACTTGCGCTTATACTTGAAATCCATCAGAGTGGACAGGTTGTCGTCCGCCAGGAACAGCACATCGCCGCCCTTACCGCCGTCGCCGCCGTCAGGGCCGCCCGCCGCCACAAACTTCTCGCGGTGGAAACTGACTGCGCCGTCGCCGCCCTTGCCGGCCTTGATGAAGATCTTCGCCACATCCACAAAACTGCCGTTTCCCATGGTTTTCCCTCCTTTTTCGCCGGGGCAGGTTCATCCCCTGCCCCGCTTTTCTATTATAAACCGTTCAGAACTTGATTTTCACAAGAAAAGGCCGAGCCACAGGGGCCCGGCCTTCCGATGCAATGCAATTACTGCTTGATGCTGACCTTCTTGCGGTCGCGGCCCATGCGCTCGAAGCTCACACGGCCATCCACCAGAGCAAACAGGGTATCGTCGCTACCGATGCCCACGTTCTCACCGGGATGGATATGGGTGCCGCGCTGACGCACCAGGATGTTGCCGGCCAGAACGAACTGACCGTCGGCGCGCTTGACGCCCAGACGCTTAGACTCGGAGTCACGGCCGTTTTTAGTAGAACCTACGCCTTTTTTATGTGCCATTGTACTTTTCCTCCGTTTCTAATAATCAAGCGTTGATCGCGGTGATTTCCACCTTGGTGTAGGGCTGACGATGGCCCATGCGGCGGACACTGCCCTTCTTGGGACGGTAGGTGATGATGTTCAGCTTCTTGCCCTTGCCGTTCTTCACGACCTTGGCAGCCACGCTGGCACCCTCAACAGTGGGAGCGCCGAACTTCACAGCGCCCTCCTCGCCCACGGCCAGAACGGACTCGAACTTGACCTCGGCGCCCTCTTCGGCCTCCAGCTTCTCAACGAACAGCACATCGCCAGTCTGGACCTTGTACTGCTTGCCACCGGTAACGATAATCGCGTACATAGTATTTCCTCTTTCAAATAGACTCGCTGATCGCAAGGCGGATGGTTTTTGCACCCATCACTTCCAGCCCGCACCATGCGGCTAGAATATGATAGCACATCCGCCTGCGCTTTGCAAGTGTTTTTTACCGAAAAACCAAACTTTTTTACTTGTTTTGGTTTTCATTCTGCTCCATCATGATGCGGTTGGGATGATAGGTAGGCACCATTTCTTCCAGAATGTGGACCACACCATTGTCGTTGTGCTCGGCCGCAGTCTTAATGAGCTGCAGCTGCTGGTAGAACACCCCCAGATCGATGTCCATCGGGGGAGCAACAAAGATCTTGTCGTGAGCAGTCTTGCGCATCCGATCCTGTTCACTGTCCATCAGAAGCTCTTCATACAGCTTTTCGCCCGGGCGCAGGCCCACGATTTTGATGGGCATATTCACATCCGGCTCGTAACCGTAAAAGCGAATGAGCTTTTTGGCCAGATCCATGATCCGCACCGGTTCGCCCATATCCAGCACATAGATGCTGCCGGTCTCGGCCAGCGCACCCGCCTGCAGCACAAGCTGAGCCGCTTCGGGGATGGTCATAAAGTACCGCACGATGTCGGGATGGGTGATGGTTACCGGGCCACCCTTGCGGATCTGGGACTCAAACAAAGGGATCACACTTCCATGGCTGCCCAGCACGTTGCCAAAGCGCACTGCCATGCAGCGCATCTCGGTGTTCTGAGCAAAACTCTGGATCAGCATCTCACAGATGCGCTTGGTGCAGCCCATTACGTTGGTGGGGTTCACCGCTTTGTCGGTGGACAGCTGCACAAAGCGCTCCGCATCGTGCTCTGCCGCCGAAGCCAGCAGGTTTTTGGTGCCCATCACATTGTTCTTCACCGCTTCGGCCGGGCTGATCTCCATCAGCGGCACATGCTTGTGGGCCGCCGCATGGAACACCACCTGAGGCCGATACTCGCTGAAGATCTCATCCAGGCGCTGCTTGTCCCGAATGCTGCCCACCAGCACCACCACCGGTGCATCCTTGCCGTATTTCTGGCGCAGCTCCATCTCCAACTGGTAAGCACAGTTTTCATAGATGTCGAAGATCAGCAGTTTTTCCGGCTTAAAGCGCATGATCTGGCGGCACAGCTCGGAGCCGATGGAGCCACCGCCGCCGGTGACCAAAACCGTTTTCCCGGTCAAATAGCCGCTGATCTGCTCGGTGTTCAGTTTCACTTCTTCGCGGGCGAGGAAGTCGGAGATATTCAGCTCACGGAAGGCGGCCTGCTCGCCGCCCTTCGCCTCCATGGCCTGTGGGTCACTCAGCACGCGCACACGGCAGCGGGTGGAGTGACACAGGTCGATGACCTGGTTCAGCCGGTCACCGCGCAGGGTGGGGATGGCAATGACGATCTCGCGGATGCGATGGCGGCGGGCAAGTTCCGGGATATCGTCCAGCGTACCGCGCACCGGCACGCCCTGCACACGCATATTGCGCTTGGCAGGGTCATCGTCCACCATAATGACCGGGTTGCCGAAATTGGACTTTGCCTTGCACAGGGTCACGGCCCATGCAGCTGCACTGCCCGCGCCTACGATCATCAGCGGAGTGCTGTTGGCCTCGGTATTGCGGTTTGCCTGCTGGGTCAACAGCACCAGGCGGGATGCAAACCGCACACCGCCCACAAAACAGATGATCAAAATGCAGCCCACCATCAGTGCCGAGCGATGCAGCACCGGATGTCCGCTGTGTCGAATGCTGTCAATGACTGTGATCAGCCCGGTGGGGATGGCCGCCAGCACCGCCAGCCGCACCATGTCACGCACACCGGCATAGCGCCAGATCACATCGTATAAGCCGCCCAGCCAGAAGCTGACCGTAAACAGCGCCAGCATCCAGGGAAGATTGTCGAGCCACAGATCCAGCCAGACCAGCCGAAACTGAAGCATATCAAATTCCAGCCGCAGCATCATGGCCAGAAAGTATGCCACCAGGATCAGACAAATATCCAGCAGGTACATCAGCACTTTGCGGTACCGGCTTTTCAATATTGGTCGTTTCATTCCAGTTTCGATCTCCTCCGCCGCGAAGCACACCGATGCACTCTGCGGCACTCTATCAGATTTTCCACCGCCCAAATGCAGGCGGAACAATGTCGTTTTTCGAATATGGCACCGTTTGAGCAGGCTGTTATGCCGCACTAAAACCCGGCCTTCGGTCCGTCAGGTCAGACCGGGCCATTCTATATATGTCCATACTTTGGATATTATATCTCAAGTTGCCTGTTCTTGCAATCCTTTGAGAAGAATGTTTCACATTTTATACTCCAGGAAACGCGCGCTTCGTTCCATTTCTTTCACATTTTCTCTGATCTGTACATATCCGTTCCGCGGTTCGGGCAGAATAGTTTCAATGCACGGCAGAGTTTCTGCCGCATCAGCAAAGGAGTACAAGCATGAAAAAACATGAGCAGCGCCCCGGCGGCATCCCCTGGGTCCGCCCGGATGAGCCCCTGAATCAGTCCCCTTTTCAGAGCGAAGTAGAGGTCCCCGAGCCTCATACACCGGGGTATGATCCGCCTCAGTCTGCTGATGGGGTCCCGATCACCGGCAAAGATCTTCCCCATCTGTACGAAAACGCACAGGGCTGCCTGTTCCGGGAGGATCTCTCCGAATTTCATCTGGGTGGGCAGGCCAGTGCCACCGACCCCAACGATGTAAAGGGCGGGAACAGCGACTCTTGACCTTTATACCACACAGAAAAAAGCCCGCATCCGGCAGACAGTCTCTGCTCGATGCGGGCTTTCTTTATTTCTTTAATATAAGTAAGATCAGCGGTTCAGGATCAGCTTGGTCAGCTCGACCGGCTCCACGATCACGCCATCCTTGTAGACACGCATGTTGCCGGAAGCGATCTCGTCGATCAGAATGACCTCGTCGCCGTTGTAGCCAAATTCAAACTTGATGTCCCACAGATCCAGGCCGATGGACTTCAGGTCGTCGGCAATGATCTTGGTGATCTTCAGGGTCTGCTCCTTCATGCTGCCGAAGAACTCCTGGCTCATAACGCCCAGCGCAGCCAGACCCTCGCTGGTGACCAGGGGATCACCCTTGGCATCGTTCTTGAAGGTGCACTCGACATAACCGCCCTCCAGGGGGGTGCCATCCTCGATGTACTCGCCGTAGCGGCGCACAAAGCTGCCGGTGGCGACCAGACGGCAGATGACCTCCAGGCCCTTGCCGAACACAGTGGCGGGCAGCACCTCCATGGTGGCCTCCTCCACGTTGGCGCTGACGTAATGGGTCTTGATGCCGGCCGCCTTCAGCATCTCAAAATAGTAAACGGAGGTCTCCAGATTCGCCTTGCCGATGCCCTCGATGGTCAGGCCAACACTGTTCTCACCGGGATCGAACACGCCGTCCTTGCCGGTGCAGTCGTCCTTGAACTTCAGCAGAACATTGCCGTTCTCCAGCTTGTAAACATCCTTGGTCTTGCCCTTGTAAAACAGTTCCATGTTCGTACCCCTCTATACTCATCCATTCGAATGTCATACATAAGGACAGGCCAGTGCCCGCCCTTTGAACATCACTTAGAATAGCACCTGCAATTGGGGATGTCAAGATGTTCAAAAGTCATACTTATGCAGCGCTTATTCGCAGTTTTTCTTTGTTTAATGCCGACAATGCAATGCAGCACAGCCAAGCAAAAGTCACATATGGGCATGGCAAAAGGTTGTTTGCGTTCCCATAAGTCGGCGGCTCCTGTTCAGTGAAATCAACAGGTACAATAAAAAATGACATCTGTTTTTGCTTGACAGAAGAATTCAGGGTGGATATAATATGAATGCTGTATTTTGCAGGTGTCGTACAACGGCTAGTACATCAGCCTTCCAAGCTGAGGACGTGGGTTCGACTCCCATCACCTGCTCCAATCGAAAGCCTGCTGTCCTGTGGATCTTATTCATAAGACAGCAGGCTTTTATTCATTTGTTAAGATGATCGCCTTCCGAAGAACTCATCCAGTATTGCAATGCTTGCACATAGCCCGCTGTTGAGCGATCAGCACAGAGCGATCCTCTCACTTATGTATCTTTCTCTGCGATGCACAGGGATCCTCGGCAGTTCATCCCGCATCTCCCTCCTCTTCCTTGTCCACCGCACTGCAAAAACAACAAAACATCATTACATTTTTAAAATGCAAAAAAATTTTCAGATTTTTTCAAAAAAGGTGTTGACTTTTCGGGGTTCCGTGGATATAATAATAGACGTCGCCAAGAGTGACATCCGGGTGTAGCGCAGTTTGGTAGCGCGCTTGAATGGGGTTCAAGAGGCCGTGAGTTCGACTCTCGCCACTCGGACCAAAAGCCCTCGACCGAAAGGTCGAGGGCTTTTTCGTTTTATGTTCGCCCGCCACGAATGGAACGCACCTTCATATCCACCCCACGCTCCCAGCGCTTCACAAAAAGTTTTGCTTACATTCGACCCCCGTCTTGTGGTAAAATAGATACATATCAGCGTATACTTCACCCGGTATTGCGCCCTGAGACCACTTGCTTTTTATCGAAGGAGGACACCATGTTTCAAATCGGAGAGCTCGTTCGTTACGGTTCGTCCGGCGTCTGTGAGGTCACAGCGATCGGCTCCCTGAAGATGAGCGGCATCGACCCCAATCGGGAGTACTACACTCTGCGGAACCTGTTTTCGGACGGGATCGTCTATACACCGGTGGATACAAAAGTACCCATGCGGGCGCTGATCACAGCGCAGGAAGCCAACGATCTCATCGACAGTATCCCCTCGCTGGAGTGCCCCCACCTCGAAGCACGAAACAGCATCGAGCTGGATGCCGTATACAAGGAGACCTTCCACTTTGATCAGTGCGCCGACCTGGCTGTCCTGCTCAAGCTTCTCTATTCCAAGCGCGCTGCTTCCACCCGCGGGCGGCGTTTCAGTTCCACCGACGAGCGGATCTTCCATCAGGCGCAGTCCATGCTGTTTCAAGGGTTTGCCACCGTGCTGCAGATGCCGCTGAATCAGGTAGAAAAATACATCGAGGACCGCCTCGCCGCCGCACAGAAGTCCTGAGGAGGGCCTGCATTTTGCATAAAAACAGGCCGCTTTACTGATGCGCCGATTCCACAAATCGTCGTTCCGCTGAATTTTTCGCTTTGAAATTCGGTACCTTTTGGTGATAAAATCAAATCATCAGGAGGTGTTACCATGAAACGAGTCCAGGCAGCCTGCATGATGCAGACGCTTCATTTTTCCCTGAAGGATGACGGCTATCCCATCACCCGCGAGCAGGCCATGAAGGCAGTTCAAGGCGAATACGAACAGTATCGGCGGCAGATGGATCAGCGCCGGGTCCGCTACCAGATCGTGGAGGAGCTTCCGCAGGAGGATGGCTCTCTCATCGTCAAGGTCAAAAAGCAGGTACAGGGCTATTCCACCGACGGATACTGGAACTGACACGTCACACCAAACAGAACAAAAGCACCCTTCCCGCGGGAAGGGTGCTTTTTTCATTGGATCTTTTCAGATTTTTTCGTTCACGCCTTATTCGTCGCTGCCGGATTCGGAGATCACCCGGTCTGCGGCAATGTAGACGTTCACAATGGTCTTCTGCACATCAATGAGTGCCGGATTCTCCGGGTCGTAGACCGGATCCGTCTTGACCACGCAGCCAGATACATACTCGCCGTTGTTGGACAGCATCAACAGACTGAATTGGATGCCGAGCCGGTTCAGCTCCTCCTCGGCGTTTTCACGGGTGAAGCCAATGATATAGGGCATAGGAACCAGTTCCGGGCCCTTGCTCACCACCAGCTCAATGACCTCACCCGGCCGCAAAGCGCTGCCCTCCATGGGGTGCTGCTCCAAAATGACCCCCTCCGAGCTGTTGGAGTCATAGCGGCTGGTGATGGTGAACAGGTAGGTCTCCTGGTATTCCTCACTGTACATTACCTGACTGTAGGTCATTCCCACAAAATACGGTACATAGAGGATCTCCTCCTCCGGCGCTGCCGTTTCGACCGGAGGCTCGCTTTCAGACGATGCCTGCTCCCCCGGCCCGCTGCGCCCCAGCAGGATCCACGCCAGCAACAGCGCCAGAATGCAGACCGCCACCAGCGCCGCCACCAGCGCACCGCCGATCCAGCGGCGGCCGCTCTCCGGCTTCGGCTCCTCACCCCGATCCATTAGGGCGGAAGCAGCGTTCTGGGAGGCCAGCGCCCCCATTAGCTCCGGTATGTTCTGCACGCGCTCAGAGGGATCCAGCCGCATTGCCTGGCTCAGCACCGCAGAAACGTATCCCGGCACGGTGCGCTCCACCTGCCGGGCGGTGGGCTGGCTGTCCATCACCTTTCGCTGGATGGCCGGCACCGGAGCCTGGCCGGTGACCAGACGATAAAATACTGCCGCGACACTGTACACGTCGGTGTAGCGTCCCTCAAACTGCTCGGCAAAATACTGCTCTGGGGCGGTGTAACCCTCGTAAAGCTGTGCTTTCAGTTCACTGCCCAGGGTGCGCAGGCCCAGGGTCGCATAGCCGCTCAGCCGTGCCAGGCCACCCTCGGTGATGCGGATGTTGTCCGGTGCCACGCCCCGGTGCACCAGTCCGATCTTGTGCAGGGCCGCCACGCCCTCCATTACCGGCTGCATCAGGCTGCGGGCCTCCTCCGGCGGCAGCGGACCTCCGCGCAGGGCAAGATACCGCTCCAGCGGCACCCCCTGCGTGACCTCAAGTACAGCATATGCCGTGCCGTTGGCCTCCAGCACATCCAAAACCGCCACCAGCCCGGTGGCCGGTGTGATGCGCTGCAGTGCCCGGTACAGGTCCGCAAAATCCATATGGGTGGTCTTGAACAGCACCTCACTGCCCGGCTTGGGCTGTACGCACAGGGCTCCGTCGCGCCCCGAGGACAGGGTCACCGGAAGATACTCCTTGATCTCCACCCGGAATCCAGACTGGTTCGCCACGGCGGAGTACAGGATCCCCTCGCCATCCACCTGCATCACCCGGCCAATGGTGTACCGACCGGCCAGCAGATAACCAAAGGGCAGCGCACCGGTGGGGTTACAGTTTTCCAGACTTTTGCCGCAGAACGGGCAGGCGCTCTTCTGCTCCTCGATGGGAGACAGACAGTGCGGACACAGGATCTTTTCGCTCATGAGGCCTCCTTGGTGTAAAGGACTTCAAACAAGTATGGGCCGCCGATGCCGCTGCGACCACAGACAGGCAGGATCTCCCGCCGTTTTTTAGAAAAAGCCGCACGCAGGGCAGCCCGCGTGCGGCTTATCGCATTTCAACGAACGACAGGCCCGGCCTTAGCGGTCCAGATCTTCCTCGTTCTCCAGGTTGTGCCACACGTTCTGCACGTCGTCGTCGTCGTCCAGAGCATCCAGCAGCTTGGTCATCAGAGCCTGAGCATCAGGATCGGTGATGGGGGTGGTGGTGGAGGGCACCATCTCGACCTCAGCAGAGATGAAGCTGTAGCCCATCTCCTCCAGCTTCTGGCGCACATCGCTGAAAACAGCGGGGTCGCAGGTGACCTCGATGGCCTCCTCGCCCATATCAAAGTCATCGGCGCCGGCCTCGAAGCAGTCCTCCATGGCCTTCTCCTCGTCCACACCCTCGGCATCCAGAACGATGATGCCCTTCTGGGTGAACAGGAAGCCCACGCAGCCCATATTGCCCAGATTGCCGCCGAACTTATCGAAGTAGTGGCGCAGGTTGGCAGCAGTGCGGTTGCGGTTATCGGTCAGAGTCTCCACCATCATGGCGATGCCGCAGGGGCCGTAGCCCTCGTAGGTGATGGCCTCGTAGTTTTCCTTCTCACCGCCCTCGGCGCGCTTGATGATGCGGGCGATGTTGTCGTTGGGAACGTTCAGGCTCTTGGCCTTGGCGATCAGATCGCGCAGCTTGCTGTTGGAGTTGGGATCAGCACCGCCCTCACGCACGGCCACGCCGATCTCACGGCCAACCTTGGTGAACAGCTTGGCCTTCTGGCCGTCGGTCTTTTCCTTCTTGCGCTTAATGTTGTTCCATTTGCTATGTCCGGACATTGGATCGATCCTCCTATAAAATACCCCTTGGGCTATGTATACGCACACAGGCGGTCCAAAACCGCCCTATCTGTGCTAGTTTAGCATATTTCATGCCGCGATGCAATACCCCGCACCGCCGTGTTTCAGCCGTTTTGCCGCTTACAGGCCGGTCTGGCGGCGGCAGGCCTCCACCGTGTTCACCATCAGCATGGCACGGGTCATCAGTCCCACGCCGCCAGGCACCGGCGTGATGTGGCCCGCCTTTTCGGCGGCGGCCGCAAAGTCCACATCACCGCAGAGCTTGCCCTCCGGGCTGCGGTTGATGCCCACATCGATGACCACAGCACCCTCTTTCACCATGTCGCCGGTGATGAAACCCGCACGGCCCACTGCCGCCACCAGGATGTCCGCGCTGCGGCAGACCTCAGGCAGGTCGGCAGTTTTGGAATGGCAGATGGTCACGGTGGCGTTCCGGGACAGCAGCAGCATGGCAGCGGGCTTGCCCACAATGTTGCTGCGCCCCACCACCACCGCATGCTTGCCGGCCACCGAAACACCGGTGGAGTCCAGCATGCGCATGCAGCCAGCGGGGGTACAGGGCAGGAAGCACTCCTCACCGATCATCATGCGACCCACGTTGACCGGAGTAAAGCCGTCCACGTCCTTCTCCGGCGGGATCGCAGCGATGACCGCCTGCTCATCGATCTGCTCCGGCAGCGGGAGCTGCACCAGAATGCCGTGCACGGCGTCGTCCGCCGCAAGCACCCTCAGCTGATCCAGCACCTGCTGCTGGGTGGAGTCTGCCGGCATCCGAATGACCCGGCTCTCCATACCGCACTCGATGCAGTCCTTCTCCTTGCCCTTCACATAGGTCTGGCTGGCGGGGTTCTCACCCACCAGAATGACCGCAAGGCAGGGCTGAACACCCTTTGCCTTCAGGGTCTCCACATCCGCTGCGACCTCGGCCTTCACCTGCGCCGCCAGTACCTTTCCATCAATGATCTGTGCACTCATTCCGCATCCTCCCCGCTGTTCTCCTGCGTCTCCGGGGCGGGATCCTCCGCTTCGGGGGCGTTTGCCTTCTCCTTGATCCGACGATTCCAGTCAGCAGTGGCCTCCACAAAGGTCTTGTGGTCCGCCGATGCAGACAGTTCCTCCCACTGCTCCGGAGCGGCTTTTGCGAATGCCTTCAGGTCGGCCACCGCCAGACGCACGGTGAGGGACGTATCCTTATACTTACGGCGCAGCACCACCTGTGCGATGATCGCCGCAATAACACTGACCAGAGCCACCACCTGGCTGGTGCGCAGGCCCAGACCGGGGATCATCAGAGAATCGGTGCGCAGGCCCTCCACAACAAAGCGCTCGCAGCCGTACCAAATGACGTACAGCAGCGCAATATCGCCGTCAAACCGGCGTTTTTTAATATACTTCCACAGCAGCACGAAGCCCAGCAGACACCACAGGCTCTCGTACAGGAAGGTGGGATGCACCGGCTGGGTGGGATCCACGGCCATCCCCTGCTCCACCAGGGTCTGCTGCCAGTTGGCCAGATAACTCTGGGTAGCCTCGCTCATCATGCCCCAGGGCAGGTCGGTGTTGGTACCGAACGCCTCCTGATTCATAAAGTTTCCCCAGCGGCCGATGCTCTGCCCCACCAGGAAACCGATGGCCACCAGGTCAAAGGTGGGCAGCAGCGGGACCTTGCGCCAGATGCAGGCCAGGCCACCGAACAGGAACGCACCGATGAGCGAACCGTAAATGGCGATACCGCCGTCACGGATGTCGATCATATCCCAGAAGCTCTCATACTCAAAGGGCGCAAAGGCCACATAGTAGGCGCGGGCACAGATGATGCCGCACACCGTGCCGATGACCACCACATCCACAAGGCGGTCAGCATCGATGCCGAAATCCACCGCATAGCGGAATGCAAAGGCCATGCCTGCCAGCAGGCCGGTGGCCAGAATGATGCCGTACCAATAGACGTCCAGCCCAGCAATGGTGAACGCAACGCGATCCAGGGTAAATTCCAGGCCAAGGCCCGGAAACTGCACATGATTGATCATTTTTGTTTTTGCTTGCCTCGTTTTACGGTTGTATAACGTTTATTCCTCGTCCTGCTCCAGTTCGCCCTCAAGCTCTTCTCCGTCCCCAGCGGGCAGAATGAGCACAGTAGCACTGTGTTCCTCCAGCAGCATCGTCTGCAATGCCTCGTCTACCTCCTGCTTGGTCAGCGCCGCCAGCGTACCAATGCTCTCGGCAATGGTAGTACCGCGCATATGGCTGGTCACCAGGCTGCTGGCAGCGCCGGTGACGCTCTCCAGCGTTTCCAGCATTTCGCCATACATCTGGTTTTTACACAGGGTGAACAGCTCCTCGTCCACACCCTCACGGCGCACCCGGGCGATCTCCTCCAGCAGCAGGCTGCGCACCAGTTCGGGCTGCTCGCTCTCGCCGGTGAACAGCAGACAGCAGCAGCCGTCCACCGCCAGATATTCGCCGCCGAAGCCCGGGTTCACCAGGCCCTCGTCGTATAGCTTGCGGTACAGAGGAGTCATGCCGCCGCAGATGACCTCGCTCAGCAGGTCGCAGAGGATCTCGCCTTTCACACGGTCCTCGCTGGCGAGCGGCTTCTCCTTGAAACCCACGCCGATGCAGGGCTTCGCGATGGACATGGTGAACTGACAGCCGGGTTTGAACGGAGTCAGCTCCTCCGGGCGCTGCACCCGCTGTACAGCAGGCATGGCCCGGGGCTTGTCCAGCCCGGCGCGGGCGCAGGCCGCCAGGACCTGTGCCATGGTCGTGTCGCCTGCCACCGCCAGCACCATGTTGGCCGGAGAATAGAAGGCATCGGTACAGGCGTAGAGCATCTCCGGGGTGATCTCCGCAATGCTCTCCACCGTGCCGGCAATGTCGCTGCGGATGGGATGGTACTCATACAGGCAGTCGCACAGGGCAAACAGCATCCGCCAGTCCACATTGTCATCGTACATGCGGATCTCCTGCCCGATGATGCCCTGCTCCTTTTGGATGGTCTCGGCAGTAAAGTAGGGGCTGCTCACCATGCCCAGCAGCACATCCATGCTCTCGTCCACATTGCGGGTAGCGGTAAAGATGTAGCAGGTCTGGTCGAAGCTGGTGAACGCGTTGGCGTTGGCGCCGGTCTTGGCATACTTGCTGAACGCATCCCCATCCTCGCTCTCGAACATCTTGTGCTCGAGGAAGTGGGCCACGCCCGCAGGCAGCTTCACGGTCTTTCCATCCACCGTAAACTCCCGGTCGATGGAGCCAAAGCGTGTGGCGTACTCGGCATGAACGCTGCCATAGCCCGGCATGGGCCGCACCAGAACGGTCAGGCCGCTGGGCAGTACAGTCTTTTCAAATGCGGCAGTCTGTCGCAGGATCTCCTGAGTATTATGCATGGCAGTCCACCTCCGGGGTCAGCAGATAGCTCACCGACAGGGTGAACCGGCGCAGCACCTCGCGCACCTGCTCTTTGGTCACCTGTTCCAGCGCCGCGCGGGCCTGGGCCGGGGTGCTCACCGGGCCGCCCCGGGCGATCTCGGAATAGTACCAGCCCTCCAGCGTGGACAGGCTGTCCTCCACCGATTCCAGGCTGGACAGAATGCCGCGGCGGCAGTCCTCCATTTCCTCGTCGGTGATGGGGCCGCTGCACAGCTCGGCCAGCTCATGCAGGATGGCCGCTTCCGCTTTTTTGGCGTTGGCCGGCTCCACACCGCTGTCCACCACCATACTGCCGGTAACAGAGGTATAGCTGGAGGCGCAGTAATAGCACAGGCTCTGCTTCTCGCGCACGTTCAGGAACAGCCGGCTGGTGACCGAGCCGCCGTACAGCGCCATAGCCAGCCGGCAGGCCGCGATCTCCTCTGCACCGGTACACTGGCCGGCGGTGAACATCAGGCAAAGCTTGGCCTGCACCATGTCCATGTTCTCCACATGGTGAGCTGCCTCCTGCCGGGGCATGAAGGTGGCGGGCTGAGGATCCTCCCAGCAGCGCTCCACGCCGGCGAGGCTCTCGCTCAACAGGCCAGCCACTTTGCCCTCGTCCGCCCCCATCACGGTCACATCGATGGTGGATTCGGCAAGGATCCGGCGATACACCGCCATCAAATCCTCACAGGTAACGGCATCCACCTCGGCAAGGTAACCGTCTCGCTCCACGCCGGCGGGGCTGTCACCAAAGAACTTCCGGCGAGCCTGGCGCACGCAGTACAGCCGCTTGTCATTCACCTCGGCCTGCAGCTGCTGGCGCAGCTTTCCTTTTTCGATGGCGACGCCCTCGGCGTCAAACTGCCCGTCCACCAGATAGGGACGGAACGCCACGCCGAATACCAGATCGGCATACTCGGTGGTCAGGTCCTCCCCCTGCAGGGCAAAGCGATCCTTGATGCCGGTCACGCTGACGGTCAGCACCCGATTGGCGCCGTTCACGGTGTTGTCCACGGTCAGGTCGGCGCCGTACAGCTTCTCCAGCAGTCGGGACAGAAGGGTCATGTCGGGGTGATCGGCGCAGCAACGCTCCAGCACCAGCGGCAGCACCGCACCTGCGGTGGCATCCTCCCGCCGGGCGGGGTACTGAAACCGAATGGTGACCCGACAGCGATTGAATTTTTCCGCATCCAGCGTATTCAGATACACGCCGGGCGCAAGGTTTGCACGTTTCAAAGGCTTGGTCCTCACGTTCTTTTGATTTTCTTGTGTAGTTTGTTCCGCCGCAGAGGCGGATAAGCGTAAAGCAGGCCCTCAGGCTGCGGCGTACGCGCCCAAAGGCCGCTTTTTTAACGTTTTTAAGTCTGGTACTGGCCCAGAAACTCCTCAAGACATAGACCGCTCTCTGCGATGATCGCCGCATTCTCCACACCCACATAGCGATAGTGCCAGGGCTCATAGATGATGCCGGTGATGTCCTGCTTCCCGTTGGGATAGCGCAGAATAAAGCCGTATTCGGTGCAGTGCTCATCCAGCCACTTAAAGGCATCGGTGTTTTCGAAGCCCTCATCAAGATTCTGATAGCTGGGGGTCACGATGTCCGCCGCAAGGCCCAGGTTGTGCTCGGAATAACCGGGCACCGCCACGATGGTCTTGGCTTTATCGTAGGCTTCCTGCTCCGTGAGGCCTTTGTCCAGCCACTCCTGCTTTTCATTGGCGAACAGTCCTTCCTGGTAGGAAACCGAGCGGTAACCCGAGCAAAGCAGCAGGTCGATGCCGTCGGCCGCAGCAGCCGCCTTCATGGACACATAGGCATCGGCAGCCTCCTCGGCCAGCTCCTTGCCGGTGCTGCTCTCTGCCACCTTGACAGACAGGGACGCCTCATAGCCCTCCGGTACTGCCACGTTGTTGTTCACAAGGGTCAGCCGCCAGTCGGTCAGATCGATCGCGGGCAGGCTGGTTTCCGGTTCGGAGACCGGCTCACTCTGGCTTTGGCTCTGGCTTTGGCTTTCGCTGCCTCCCTCGGTAAGATTGCCGATCAAGGTACCCAGCCCGCGCAGGAGCGTCACCACCAGAAACAGCAATGCCAGGCAGACACAGGCAAAGATGATCCGGTTGCGCATGATCTTCTGCCGGCGCTTACGCTTGGCAGCAGCCCGCTGACGGGCCGTGGATACCGGGCGATTCTGCTGTTCCATGGAGTCTCCTTTCGAAATGGGCACAGGCGCACCCGCTTCAAGCCAATATACGGTATTATTATATCTCATCCGACCGCTTCTGTAAATGTATCAGCGGACGGGAAATGCCTCGTTTTTACGGTCGTGCCCCCCTGCTTTTTATACATATTAAAGCAGCCCTTCATGCTATTCCGTTTCTTTACGAAAATTGCAGCCATTTTACAAAACCAGCCCGGCCGCACCGCAAATCTTTACCCGGATTTTGCTCCTCGGCGGTTTCGGGGCGCAGCCCAAAATTTTAGAATAGCATTGTGCCCGGCAGAAACATCAAACCGAGCCATATGTCCCAATGATCCTACACAGCAAACCACCATATAGGGAGGAATGATCTTATGAACATCAAACGTACTGCTGCCGGCCTGTGTGCCGCCCTTCTGCTTGCCGCCTGCTTCACCGGCTGCGGCTCCTCGGCATCCGATCCCGCTTCCAATGCATCCGGGGCCTCCGCCGCCATCAGCGGCAAGGTCTCCACTGGTGGTTCCACCAGCATGGAGAAGGTCGTGGCTGCCCTGCAGGAGGGCTTCGCCGAGCTGCGGCCGGATGTGACCGTCACCTATGACCCCACCGGCAGCGGTGCCGGCATCACCGGCGCGATGGAGCAGACGCTGGACATCGGCCTTTCCAGCCGTGACCTGAAAGACAGCGAGACCGGCGTGACCGGCACCGTCGTGGCCCTGGATGGCATCGCCGTGATCGTGAACAACACCAACGGTGTGGACGATCTGAGCATTGAGCAGATCGCCGCCATTGCCAAAGGAGAGGTCACCAACTGGAGCGAACTGGGCGGCGCCGACGTGAAGATCGCTGTGATCGGTCGCGAGGCCGGCAGCGGTACCCGCGACGGCTTCGAGAGCATCGTCGGCGTTGAGGACGTCTGTGCCTACGACCAGGAGCTGACCAGCACCGGTGCGGTCATCACCGCAGTTTCCAGCAACGAAGGGGCCATCGGCTATGCATCCCTCTCCGCTCTGAAGGACACTGTTAAGGCCGTGACCGTCGATGGCGTCGTCTGCAGCGAGTCCACCGTTCTGGACGGCACCTATGCCATCCAGCGCCCCTTTGTCTTTGTCACCAACGACAGTGTCGAGCCGAGTGCCGCTGTGCTGGCCTTCCTGGCGTTCGCTGCCAGCCCCGAGGCTGCTGATCTGATCCGCATCGCCGGTGCCGTCCCTCTCGCCTGAGCCCCGACCCTCCGCCAAACTGCGCTTCCCTCTCCTGCCCGGCGTTTCCGGCCTTTTCCGGAGGCACCGGGCCTTTTGAGACACTGCCTGCGATAAGGAGCCCTTCCCATGAAAAAGACCAACCGCACCAGAGACTTCGTTGAAGTCGTCATGAACGTCATATTCTTTACCGCCGGCATGGCGGCCATCCTTTTCACTGCACTGATCACGGTTTATCTGTTCATTTCCGGCCTGCCCGCCATCGGGGAGATCGGCATCCTCGAATTTTTGTTCGGCACCCGGTGGGCCTCCACCGCCGATGAGCCATCCTATGGCATCCTGCCCTTTATCCTCTCCAGCTTTTACGGCACAGCGGGTGCCGTGCTCATCGGCGTTCCGGTGGGGCTGCTCACCAGTGTATATCTTTCAAAGGTGGCAGGCCCCCGCACCGCCCGCGTGGTCGGCGGCGCAGTGGAGCTGCTGGCCGGCATCCCCAGCGTCATTTACGGCCTCATCGGCATGATCGTTCTGGTACCTGCCGTAGCCGAGCTCTTTGACCTGGCCAGCGGCGCCACCCTGCTCGCTGCCACTCTGGTGCTTTCGGTGATGATCCTACCCAGCATTGTATCCGCAAGCGTGACTGCACTGAACGCCGTCCCCCCTGAGTACGAGCAGGCAAGCCTCGCCCTGGGTGCCACACAGATGGAGACCTATTTCAAAGTGAGCGCGCCCGCGGCCGGCAGCGGCATCGCAGCCGGCATCGTACTGGGCGTAGGGCGCGCCATCGGTGAGGCCATGGCCGTGATGATGGTGGCCGGCAACGTGGCCAACATGCCCGGCCTGTTCCGCAGCGTGCGCTTTTTGACCACCGCCATCGCCAGCGAGATGGGCTATTCCAGCGGCCTGCAGCGGCAGGCGCTGTTCAGCATCGCCCTGGTGCTGTTTCTGTTCATCATGGCGCTGAACGGATTTCTGAACCGTGTACTGAAGGGAGGCAGACACCATGACTGAACGACGCAAATGGTTCAATGTACTGGCATCGGTGCTGGTCTATGCGGCAGCAGGCCTCACTCTGCTGCTTTTGGCGGTCATCATCGGCTTTATATTGATCAAGGGCCTGCCCGAAGTGAACTGGAGCCTGTTGACCAGTGTCCCCAGTGTTATTCGCAATGTGCGCGGCATCCTGCCGTACATCGTCAACACCTTACTGGTCGTTCTGCTCAGCATGGCCATTGTACTGCCATTGGGCGTCTGTGCAGCGGTATACCTGAATGAATACGCGAAAAATCGCCGGCTCATCTCGGCCATCGAGTACACCATCGAAACATTGGCCGGCATCCCCAGCATCATCTACGGCCTTGTGGGAGTGCTGGTGTTCAACCAGAAGCTTGGGCTGGGTGGGTGCCTCATCTCCGGCAGCCTGACCCTGGTGGTCATGACCTTGCCCACCATCATCCGCACCACTCAGGAGAGCCTGAAGACCGTGCACCAGAGCTACCGTGAGGGTGCGCTGGGGCTGGGCGCCGCCCGGTGGCACATCGTGCGCACCCTGGTGCTGCCCTGCAGCCTGGACGGCATCGTATCCGGCTGCATCCTTGCCATCGGCCGCATCGTGGGCGAAAGCGCCGCCCTGCTGTTCACCGCAGGCACAGGCAAGGTGCTTGCAAACAGTCTGATCCGCGCTTATACCAGCAGCGGAGCCACCCTGTCGGTGGCGCTGTATATGGCCGTGAGTGAGGAGGGAGACTTTGCCACCGGATATGCCATCGCCACAGTGCTCATGGTCCTGGTGCTGGTCCTGAACCTTCTGGCCCGGCTGGCACAGACAAAGCTGAAGCGCGAAATGTAAATGACCCAACAGAAAGGAGCAACTCGGATCCTATGGAAACACCCATCTTGCAGGCCCGGGACCTGAAACTGTACTATGGAGGCTTTCAGGCGCTGAAGGGCATCGACATGACCATTCAGGACAA
>JAFUQL010000229.1 GCA_017472375.1 Oscillospiraceae bacterium
CGACACAGCCAAAGCCTTCAGCCACTGCACACCCTGCCGCGCCCCCATAAATGGGGGCAGCCTTTATCGCGGCGGCAAAGCCTTCCCCCCTCGGGGCGCCCGAAGGGTGTGCAGTGGCTGAAGGTGGACTGCCCGACAGGGCAGGACGGATGAGGGAAGTCCACGGCAACTTTACTTTAGATTACTGTTCCGTCCCTCATCAGTCGCCTGCGGCGACAGCTCCCCCCGGAGGGGGAAGCCTTTGCTGCCGCGGCGGCGCTGCTTGTTGTATTTTGCGCGATGTTGCGGCAAAAACAAAGGCCGACCCCTCCGCGATGACCGGAAAGCCCCCACCCCAACGAGGTCACGATATGAACCCGATCACTTCCAAAAACTCTGCCCCAAACCCTGCCCCCCGCTACCACCTGCTGGACGCCGCGCGGGGGTTCGTGCTGCTGCATATGGTGGCCTTCCACTTCTGCTTCGACTGGTTCGTGCTGTTCCGGGGGCAGGCGGGCTGGCCGGCGCTGCCCGGCGTGTTCGCCTGGGAGCGCTTCATCTGCTGCAGCTTCAACCTCATCAGCGGCATGGCTTTCCATCTGGGGCGGCGGCACCTGCGGCAGGGCCTGCTGCTCAACGGGCTGGGCTTTGCTGTGTCCGCGGTGGTCGCGGTGGCCATGCCCTCCCAGCCCATCTGGTTCGGGGTGCTGAACCTGCTGGGCTGTGCCGCGCTGCTCACCGCCGCCGCCGAGCCCCTGCTGCGCCGGGTGCCCCCCTGGGCGGGTGTGCTGGTCAGCCTGTGGCTGTTCTTCACCTTCTACCCGGCGCAGGGCGGCTTTGTGAGGCCCCTGCCCGGTGTGGAGCTGCCCCTGCCCGGGGCCCTGTATGCGGACCTGCTCACCGCCGCGCTGGGCTTCCCCCCGGCGGGGTTCTATTCCAGCGACTATTTCCCCATCCTGCCCTGGGTGTTTTTGTTCTGGGCGGGGTATTTTCTGTGGCACTGGGTGCGCCGCCTGCCCGGGCTGGAGCGCCGGGTGCCCCTGCTCAGCCGCCTGGGGCGGCTGTGCCTGCCGGTGTACGTCGTCCATCAGCCGCTGTGCTACGCGCTGTGCATGGCGCTGGCCGCGCTGGGCTTTGCATAAAATTTTTTTCGCGCCGGGACCAATATTCCGGCGCGATCTTCGTCTGAATGGGTAAGAACACCAAACCGAGAGGAGGCGCCGCCCATGGAAGACCACGCCATCGTGGAGCTGTATTGGGCGCGGGAATCGCGTGCCATCGAGGAATCCGACCGCAAATACGGCCGCCTGTGCCGCAGCCTCGCCGCCGACCTGCTGGCCAGCCGGGAGGACGCGGAGGAGTGCGTCAACGACGCCTGGCTGCGGGCCTGGAACACCATGCCGCCCCAGCGGCCCGGGTCGCTGGGGGCCTTTCTGGCGCGCATCACCCGCAACCTGTCCATCGACCGCTGGCGGGCCGCCCGGGCCAAAAAGCGGGGGGAGGGGCTGACCCTGCTCACCGACGAGCTGGAGGACTGCGTGCCCGCCCCCGCCGCCGGCGATGTGGCCGAGAGCCGGGAGATCGCCCGGGTCATCGGGCGCTGGCTGGAGAGCCTGCCCGCCGCCGACCGGGTGGCCTTTGTGCGGCGGTACTGGTACGGGCAGCGCCTGGACGAGCTGGCCGCCAGCCTGGGCGAGCAGCCCGCGCGGATGGCCCAGCGGATGTACCGGCTGCGCCTGGCCCTGCGCCGGGCGCTGGAGGAGGAGGGGGTGAGCCTGTGAGCGAGCAGAGCGAGCGTTTGTTGGAAGCCATGTCCCAGATCCCGGACTCCATCGTGGAGGAGGCCGCGCCGGGACGGTTCACCGTGAAAAAGAAGCGCAAATGGGTGCGCCGTGCGGCCCTGGCCGCCTGCCTGGTGCTGGCGGTGGGGGTGGCCGGGGTGCTGCCCTTCCTGGGCGGCGCAGGCGGTTCGGCCGGCGGCGGGGGCGTGGAGACCCCCAGCGTGTTCATGTCCTACGCGGGGCCGGTGTTCCCGCTGGACCTGCTGGCCGGCGGCGAGGGGCTGACCGCCGACCGGCACACCACCCTGGACTTTGCCCCGTGGGTGCCCGTCTGGGTGAGCAACGGGCAGCAGCTGGAGGAGGCCCGCGCCGAGGGCGCCACCGAGGCCGACCTGGCCGACTACGCCGCCAATCTGGCCGAGTGGTACCCCGAGGGCGGCTACTACGACCGGGACACCGTGATCGGGGTGACCGACGAGTACCTGCTGAGCAACGGCACCGGCGCGGACGTGACCGCCACCGTGCTGTACCCCTTTGTGGGCAGCCTGTACACCCTGAGTGAGACCCTGCCCACCCTGACCGCCGACGGCCAGCCGCTGGAGACCACCCTGCACGCGGGCGGGTACTCGGGGGGCTTCACCGGGGCCGGGGGCGTGGAGAACGACCTGAACCTGGACCAGCTGAACAGCTGGGAGGAGTACAAGGCCCTGCTGGAGGACGGCCGCTACCAGGCCGCCGCCCTGAGCGAGCCGGCCGACCTGAGCGACGTGCCGGCGGTGGTGTATGAGTTCACCGACCCGTGGGGCCCCGAGGAGGGGGACGACGCCCCCAACCCCACCGTGCAGGTGTGGTTCGACGTGGACTACGACCAGGTGCAGGTGATGAGCTACGGCTTCCACGGCGGCAGCTACGACCGGGAGAACGGGCGCATGGGGCTGAGCTTCTCCATCCGGCAGCCCAATGAGGCGACCTACGGCGAGCCCTGCTACATCATTCTGGCGGGGGGCGACGTGAGCAACATGACCACCCGGGTGCGGGTGACCGGCGGCTGGGACGAGGACACCGCCGTGACTGAGGGCGGCGTGACCGTGCGCCGCATCGACACCGACCTGGAGACCGCCCTGCGCAACGCCGCCCTGCTGGACTACGGCGAGAAGGCGGGGGTGTGGGAGTACTTCGAGTACGACCGGAGCGATGTGGACTTTGAGCGGTATTTCGCCCTGATGAAGGAATACCTGCTGAGCTACGGCGTGCTGGCGGAGGACCCGGTGGGCCGCTACGACAACGGCTGGCTGGATATGCTGGACTTCGGCAATGTGGGCCGGGTGTTCTACCTGCAGGCGGAGGTGACCGTCCCGGCGGGCGGCACCCTGGACCTGACCGCGCAGCTCACCAAGGAGCCCAGCTACGACTACCACTGCGCCCACACCGAGAACCAGGGGGTGAACGGCTTTGACCTGGTGACCCGGCTGGGCAGCGACCTGCCCCTCACCGGGCAGACCGCGACCCTGCTGGACCACGGGGTGATCGAGCTGGTGCGGCAGAACTTCGGCTTTGACCTGGCCGCCGGCGTGACCACCGTGACCCTCGACCCGGCGCAGGAGCACTACTACCTGGAGGTGCGCCCCACGGACGGGGAGTGAGCATGAGCCTGTAAGATGAAAACGACCAAAACAACCAAGCGGTTGTTTTGGTCGTTTTGCATGTGCAGTTGTTTTGGAGTCGTTTTGAAGTTGTTTTGGGGTGATCGGGAGCCGGGCGCAGGCAGAGGCAAAAGCGCTTCGAAGCACCGGCATTGGGTGCGGCCCTCGCGGCCCTCTGTGCGGGGGGACAGGGCCCCATGTGCGCAAAGGCTCCTCTGCCGCCGGTGCGGATGGAGGGGGAACTTTGCGATAAGACGATGGTTTTACCCGGGGACAGAGCGCTTTGCCGAACGCCCCATTGCCTGAGAAACCGACCAAAACAACCAATTGCTTGAAAAAACAACCAAAACAACCAATTGCCTCCAAGAGAAAGAGAAGAAG
>JAFUQL010000230.1 GCA_017472375.1 Oscillospiraceae bacterium
CTGCCCGGCTGTGTGCGGGTGCCGGTGGAGTCCACCGGCCCCTACGGCGAGCCGCTGACCGTCAGCTATGCCCGCCGCGGAGACACCGCCGTGGTGGAGATGGCCATGTGCGCCGGCCTGCCGCTGGCGGAGGGCCGCCCCGACCCGGAGCACACCACCACCTACGGGGTGGGCACGGTGATGCGCCGGGCGGTGCAGGACGGCTGCACCCGGCTGGTGATCGGGCTGGGCGGCAGCTGCACCACCGACGGCGGCGCGGGCATGGCAGCGGCGCTGGGCGCGGTGTTCCGGGATGCAGAGGGCACGGTCTTTGTCCCCACCGGGGCGACACTGAGCCGGGTAGCATCCATCGACCTCTCCCCCGCCCGCCGCCTGCTGGAGGGGGTAACGGTGCAGGCCATGTGCGATGTGAAGAACCCCCTGTACGGGCCGGAGGGCGCGGCGTTTGTGTTCGCCCCCCAGAAGGGCGCGGACGAGGCCATGGTACGGCGGCTGGACGAGGCTCTGCGCGATTTTGCACAGGTTTTGCGGTGCGAGCTGGGCGCAGACGTGGCCGATGTGCCCGGCGCAGGCGCGGCGGGCGGCATGGGCGCGGGCATTCTGGCGCTGTTAGGAGGACGGCTGGAGTCGGGCATCGACACAGTGCTGGACCTAGTTGGCTTTGACGGACTGCTGGCGGGGGCAGATCTGGTGTTCACCGGAGAGGGTCAGATCGACGCCCAGAGCCTGAACGGAAAGGTCATTGACGGGGTGGCACGCCGGGCCCGCGCCGCCGGGGTGCCGGTGGTCTGCGTGGCAGGCAGTGTGGGCGAGGGCGCCCAGTCCGCCTACGACGTCGGTGTGAGCGCGATCTTCTCCATCAACCGCCGGGCGGAGGGATTTGAGACGTCCCGGTACAAGAGCCGGGAGAATCTGGCCGCGGTGATGGAGGATATTTTGAGGCTGGTGCAGGCGGTGGAGGGATGCGCTTTGTGAGGAAAGCGCGAGGGTGGTTGATCGTGTTTTCCACGACTTTACGCCAAATTAAAAGTCAATACCTTCGCAGCCAAAGGCCTTCCCCCTCCGGGGCGCCCGCAGGGTGTGCGGTGGCTGAACTTTAGTGAAGCCGGATGAAGGAAGGGACTGCAATCTTTATTTTAGGCTCTTCACCCCGTCCCTCCTCAGTCTGCTTCGCAGACAGCTCCCCCCGGAGGGGGAAGCTGTTGCGTTTCCGCAGCGGTTTTGCTTGTTGTTTTTGCCATAATGTCACGGCAAACACAAAGCCAAAACCGCCACAGCACCCTCCCAATCATCCCCCCACAAACAAAAACCCCCACCCCGCTGTATCCACAGCAGGGCGGGGGTTTTTACTGTTTACCGTTTAAAGGTCGCGATCGCGCTTACTCACAGTCAGCGGGCATCTTGATGACCTTCTTGGGGCACTTGGTGACGCAGGTGCCGCAGCCGGTGCACTTGTCATAGTTGATGACAGGCAGCAGGTTGTCCATGGTGATGGCCTGCTCAGGGCAGTTCTTGGCGCA
>JAFUQL010000231.1 GCA_017472375.1 Oscillospiraceae bacterium
GGTCGACGGGGTACTTGCCGGTGAAGCAGCCCACGCAGAATTTGCACTTGCAGCCCACGGCGATCTTCTGGATGTTGTCCACGGAAAGATAGCCCAGGGAATCCACGCCGATTTCCTTTGCAATGGCGTCCACGTCGCCGCCCAGGCGGTTGGCGATGAGGCGGTCGGGATCGGGCACGTCCACGCCCAAGTAGCAGGGATAGACGAACTGCGGGGAGGAGACGCGCATGTGCCCCTCGGTCGCGCCCGCGTCGCGCAGGAGCTTGATGGTTCGGGCGCAGGTGGTGCCGCGCACGATGGAGTCGTCCACCAGGATCACGCGCTTGCCGTCCACGACGGACTTGATGGCGGAAAGCTTGATGCGCACCGCGTCCTCGCGCATCTTCTGGGTGGGCTCGATGAAGGTGCGGCCCACGTAGCGGTTATTGATAAAGCCCATGCCGTAGGGGATGCCGGTCTGGTGCGCATAGCCCATGGCGGCGTCCAGACCGGAGTCGGGCGCGCCGATGACCACGTCGGCATCCACAGGGAAGCTCCGGGCCAGGAAGCGGCCGGCCTGCTTGCGGGCCTCATGGACGGTGGTGCCCTCCACCACGCTGTCCGGACGGGCGAAGTAGATGTACTCAAAGACGCACAGGCTGCTGGGGCACTTGCCGCAGTGCTCGGTCATGCTGCGCAGGCCCTCCTTGTCCGCGATCATGATCTCGCCGGGCTGCAGCTCGCGGATCATCTCGGCACCCACTGCGTCCAGCGCACAGCTCTCGCTGGCGAAGACGTAGCCGTCCTCCAGCTTGCCCACGCACAGGGGGTGGAAGCCGTGGGGATCGCGGGCGGCGATCAGCTTGGTGGGGCTCATGATGACCAGGCTGTAGGCGCCCTCCAGCTCGTTCATGGCGCTGCTGATGGCGGCCTCGATGCTGGGGGCGGTCAGACGGTGCTGGGTGATGATGTAGCTGATGATCTCGGCATCAGAGGTGCCGTGGAAGATGGCGCCGTTCAGCTCCAGCTTGCGGCGAAGAGCTGCGCCGTTGGTCAGAGCGCCGTTGTGGCACAGGGCGATGGTACCCTTGCAGTGGCGCACCACCAGCGGCTGGCTGTTGGCGCGGATGCGCTGGTTGCTGGTGGAGTAGCGCACATGGCCCACGGCCATCTTGCCGTTCTTGGGCAGGGAGGCCATCATGGCGGGGGTGAACACCTCGTTCACCAGACCCAGGTCCCGGTGGCCGGTGATGACGCCATCTTCGTTGATGGCGATGCCGCAGCTCTCCTGGCCGCGGTGCTGCAGGGCGTACAGTGCGTGGTAGACGGCGGCGACCATGTCGGTCTCGCCGGTGCGGTCATAGATGCCAAAGACGCCGCACTCCTCGTGCAGGCCGTGATTGATCTGTTCCATAAGCTTGTTCTCCTTTAGCGATGACGCTTCGTACGGTTAGAACGTGATGGGTGAGGAAAAACGGGTCACAGGGCGGCCAGCTCATCCTGGAGCTTGGCCTCTTTCTGAGCGATCTGAGCGGCCATGTCCGCGCGGGCGGCGTCCAGCCTGGCAGCCAGCTCTGCATCCTGAATGGCCAGCATCTGGGCGGCCAGCACGGCGGCGTTCTTGGCACCGTTGATGGCCACGGTGGCCACAGGGATGCCGCTGGGCATCTGCACGGTAGCCAGCAGGGCGTCCATGCCGTCCATGGCGCCGCCCTTCATGGGGATGCCGATGACCGGCAGGGTGGTGTTGCCGGCAAAGGCACCGGCCAGGTGTGCGGCCATGCCGGCGGCGCAGATGATGACGCCGAAGCCGTTCCCACGGGCTGCGCGGGCGAACTCCGCGGCCTCGGCGGGGGTGCGGTGGGCGCTGAGAATATGGGCCTCACAGGGGATGTCCAGCTTCTTCAGCTCGGCACAGGCGGCCTTGACCACCGGCCAGTCGCTGTCGCTGCCCATGATGACGGCAACCTTTTTGCGGTTTTCCATGGTTCATTCTCCTTTCAGCAAAAGAAAAAAGGCTATGGTGCGCACTTGGATACACCATGGCCTCGGTTATTGATTTGCGGCACAGACGGCGCTGAGCCGGACGACGTGATAAAAGGGTACACTGCCATAGCAACGATCGTTGTTTTGACCGCAAAAACGCTGCTGCGACACAGAAACACCCTCCTTACACGTCCGGATACGCCTTCATGCACACATTGTTTCTACCACAAGTTTAAGGCGCAGAGAGGCAAAAATCAACTACATTTAGCGGTCTGGCTCCATTTTTGGTCAAAGCACCAGAGACAGTTCGTTTTTAAGGGGCATTTTGGCGAATTTCACAATTATTACATGGGAATTTGTATAGGTTGCACTAAAATAGTATGACTTTTGCCTGAAAAAGCGGGCCTTTGGGGCGGAAGCTCCAATTCCGGCTGGGGCAGCCGGTGCCCGATCGGGAGGTTTGCTCTATACATTATATAGTGAAAACGACACCCGGCGGGAGAGGGCGAATGTTCTGACAGACGGGGATTGACAGCCTTGCATACTGAGTATATACTGTTTATATAAGATATATACAGTATATACGATAAGGAGGCAGTCTGATGGAGATCTACATCAGCAACGCCGGGCAGACACCCATCTACGCGCAGATCACGGCTCAGATCCGGGAGAAGATCCTGACGGGGGAGCTTCAGGCAGGGGACGCCCTGCCCAGCATCCGCCTGCTGGCGAAGGACCTGCGCATCAGCGTCATCACCACCAAGCGCGCCTACGAGGACTTGGAGCAGGAGGGGTTCATCCACACCCTGCCGGGCAAGGGCAGCTTTGTGGCGGCTCAAAACCGGGAGCTGCTGCGGGAGCAGACCCTGAAGCGGGTCGAGGAGTTTCTGGAGCAGGCGGTGGACGCGGCCCGTGTGGGCGGCGTGACCCCGGCCGAGGTGCGCGAGATGCTGGCGCTGCTGTACGAGGAATGACCGACCCGGCCCGCGGCGCGGGCACACAGCAAGGAGAGATACAATGGAAAATCTGGTCGAAGCAAGGGGACTGTGCAAAAACTGGCCCCGATTTACCTTGGGGCCGATGGACTTGACCGTGCCTGCGGGCAGCATCGTGGGGCTTGTGGGCGAAAACGGTGCCGGCAAGACCACCACCCTCAAGCTGCTTCTGGGCATTCTGCGGGCGGACGGCGGCAGCGTGAGGCTGCTGGGGTCGGAGCCCGGTGACCGGGAGGCTCTGGCGCAGGTGGGTGTGGTGTTCGAAGATGCCTTTTTCCACCAGAGCCTCTGCCCGGAGCAGATCGGCGGGGTCTTGGCGAAGGTATACCGCACCTGGGACGCCCCCTTATATAAGGAATACTGTGAGCGGTTCGGGCTGCCGGGACGCCAGCCCATCAGGGAGTTCAGCCGGGGGATGCGGATGAAGCTGAGCCTTTCCGCTGCGCTGGCCCATCATCCGCGGTTGCTGATCCTGGACGAGGCCACCAGCGGGCTGGATCCGGTGGTGCGCGGCGAGATGCTGGATCTGTTTCTGGAATTCATTCAGGATGAGAGCCGGGGCATTTTGATGAGCACCCACATCACCGGGGATCTGGAAAAGGTGGCGGACGAGGTGGCCTATCTGCACAGGGACGGGCAGGGGAACGGCCGGATGCTGTTCCAACGGAACAAGGACGAACTGCTGGAGCAGTACGGCCTTTTGCGGTGCAGCCACGAGGACGTCCAGCGTCTGCCCGGGGAACTGCTGGTGCATCTGCGTCAGGGGGCATACAGCTGCGAGGCGTTGGTGAGCGACCGTGCAGCCGTGATCCGATGTCTGCCCAATGCGGTGTGCGACCCGGCCTCCATCGAGGACATCATGCGGTTTTATGCGGGGAGGGATGCGGAATGAGCGCGATGCTGCTGAAGGACTGGTACTGCTTTTGGACGGCCTATCGAAAGAATGTGGTGACGGTGGTGATCCTGTACGGTTTTCTGACCGTGTCCTCGGATATGGCGTTTCTGGCGTGTATGCTGCCCTATCTGATGAGCTACTATGGGCTGAGCTGCATTGCCATGGATGACCAGTCGGGGTGGAACGTATATGGGCGCACCCTCCCGACGGGTGTGGAGGGGAACGCGTCCGCCAAGTATGTGTTCATACTGCTGAGCAGCCTGTTCGGGCTGGTCTGCTGCTGGGGTATGGGCGGCATCCACACGTTGCTGCGCCCCGGCGCGGTGGACTGGGTGACGGACTATTTTGTTGCGGGCTTGGTCTGCCTGCTGACAGCATTGCTGATGATGAGTGTCATCGTCCCGGCGGCGCTGAAGTATGGAGTGGAAAAGGCGCGCAACGGGATGCTCTGGGTATCCGGTGCGGTGATCGGGGCACTGGCGCTGGTGCGCTTCGGTGTTGGCGGTGTGTTTGCACCGCTGACCGATGCTCTGCATGGAGGGTTTGTCTGGCTGAATGACCATCCGGCGATGCTGTTTGCCGCGCTGGGCGTGGCCGCAGCGGCGGCCTATGCTGTGAGCTGGCGCGCCGGGTGTCGCATCTGCCGGGAGAAAGAGGGCTGACGAAACAAAACACCGCCGCCGGGGCCTGCACAGACAGGCGCTCGGCGGCGGTGTTTGATTTTACAGATTTCCCGGGAAATGGCTCAGTTCACCGTCAGGTTGGGGCGATCCTGATCGCCGTCGGCCTTGAACAGGGTGAAGCCCTCGGGCTGGCTGGTGAAGAAGCAGTACTCGGTGTTGAAGTCCACCGGCGGGGTCAGGTAGTTGGGGATGATTACCCCGTCGTCCTCCTTGCGCTCGGTGAAGCCGGCGGCGGCGAACACCTCAGCGGGCACGCCCCAGCAGTAGCAGTCGGCGTACTCCACCTCCTCGGCCTGCATCAGCCGGTCGATGGCGGCACCCAGACGGGGCAGTACGCTGTCCTCGCCGATGAAGTCCACCACCCGCAGCGCCTTCACAGGGCCGTCGGCCCAGCTCTCCACCACACGGGTGACCAGGTAGGCCAGCAGGTGGCCATTCTCGCTGGCGCTCCACACCTGATAGCTCTGACGGGGGAAGTCAAAGTAGCGGTGAGCCAGATACCACAGATCCTTATTGGGGATGTGGGACGTTTCGGGCAGACCCAGCCCGTACAGGCGGTTCACGCTGTGTACGCCGTCCAGTTTCAGATCGCCCCCGGCGGGCAGGATGGCGGAGGGATCGGCCTTGGCCAGACGGTACTGCTCGCGGCGGGCCAGCCGGTAGTAGTGGGGCACCCGCTCGGCCGTCCAGCCCAGAAAGCGGTAGAACGCCATGGTTTTGGCGCGGATGTTGTTGCAGGCCACGAAGGATGCCCCGGTCAGGCCGGGCAGGGCGTTCATCAGCTCCAGCCCCACACCGTTGTGGCCTTTGACCGCCACCCAGACGGACACCCAGATGCCGTTTTCCACCTCGCGGGCGGTACGGATGTAACCGGCGGCGGCCACGATCTCACCGTCGATCTCGGCCAGTGCGAACTGCAGGCCGTTCTCGCCGCGGAAGTAGTAGTCGAAGTAGTCGGGCAGGTTGATGTGGGGCAGCTTGTAGTCAAAGTGGGTGTTGATGAAGTCGATGACCCGCTGGGCCTCCTCGGGACGGGTCAGACGGAAGGTGGGCGCACTGCTCATTGGATCGCACTGCCTCCCGTGACCGGCAGGGTGACGCCGGTGATGAAGCCCGCCTCATCGCTGAGCAGGAAGGCCATGGCAGGCACCACATCGCTGACCCGGGCGTTGCGGCCCATGGGGTTGGCCTCGGCGGCGGCCTGCACGATCAGGTCGCTGGTGTCGGCCAGGAACTTGGTCTCCATCATGCTGGGAGCCACACAGTTCACGGTGATGCCGTACTGGGCGTAATCGGTGGCGAGGCTCTTGGCCAGACCGCCCAGCATGCTCTTGACCATCACATAGGCGGTGGTGTTCTTGGGCGGGATGCCGATCAGGTAGCTGGTCAGCATGAACAGCACCCGGCCCCGGCGGGCCTTGGCCATGGCGGGCAGGAAGGTCTTGCAGATCTTCACGGCGCTGCGGATCTGCACCGACAGATCCAGCTCCAGCCGATCCTCGTCAAACTTCTTGAACTTGGTGTTGATGACCCGCAGGGCGGGCAGATGCACCAGATGGGTGGGGGTGGGGCAGCTGGCCTGCACGTCCTTCAGGAACAGCTCCAGCTTGTCCGGGTCGGTCAGATCCACGTCATAGGTGCGGATGGCGCCGGGATGTGCCTGACACAGAGGGGCAAGCTGAGCCAGATCGCCGGAACCCTGCGCGATGACTGTGTCGCCCTCCTGAAAGATGCGCTCGATGAGTGCGGTGCCCACATCGCTGGAGGCGCCGGTGATGAGATAAACGTTTGCCATATTGCTGCTCCTTTACTTGGCTACGCCGGCCTTGACGACCGCGCGGGTGACCTTTTTGCCGTGCTGGTTCACGATGGCGGCCTTGATGGTGATCTCCCCAAAGGTCTCGTTCACCTCGTCCACCACGCCGGTGATGGTGAGGGTGTCACCGATGAAGATGGGCTTGGCGAACTTCAGCTCCATGCCGTGCAGCAGGCAGTGCTCGCCGGGCAGGTAGACGCCCGCCAGCGTGGACAGGAAGCTGGCGCCCAGCATACCGTATACCACCCGGCCTGGATAACCGCGGCCGGCGGCGTAGTCGGCGTCCATTTGGATGGGGCTGTTGTCACCGGTGATGGCGTAGAACTTGTCCATCATCTCCTCGGTGACGGTGACGGTAAAGCTCTCGGTCACGCCGGGCTTCAGGTCGGCCAGAGTGTAGTGATTCATGGTTTGGCCCTCCTTGTGGGCTGCGGCAGGGCGGTGCCCCGCATGAAAATAAAACGCCGGGCGCAGGGCCCGGCGTTTGTGTACCGAATATCCTGCGGCAGGGGCCGCAAATTTTTAAGCAGTCAGCCGCTCGATGAGAGCCAGCAGGTCGCCCACGTTCTCCAGGCCGCGCACGTCCTCCAGCTTGAACTTCAGGCCGAACTTCTTCTCCATGGCGGTCAGCAGGTTGATCTGCTCCAGGCTGTCCCAGTCCTCGATGTCGTCGGCGCAGGTCTCGGGGGTGATGACCAGCTCCTCGTCGTCAAAGTTATCGCGGAAAATCTGCTGCACGGCGTCAAAAATGCTCTGCTTGTCCATTGTAATCTCTCCTGACTGATTCAGTGTTTCAGGCGGCTGCGGCGGCTTTTGGCTGCCTTACACCCGCCGGATCTCCATCACGTCGCACAGGGTCTTGTGCGCTTCGACGTTCTCATAGACGAAGGTGCGGCTGCCGTCGGCGGTCTCCTCCGTCTGCTCAAAGCCGATTGTAGCATAAAAATCCCGCACAATCAAGTTTTTCGCGGTGGGGTAGTAGTGGCCCACGATGCGCTTCACACCCCTGGCGGCGCAGGCCTCGGCCAGCCGGTCGAACATGGCGTGTTCCAGCTGGCGCTTGAAGGTGCGGCAGCTCATGATCCACAGGTCGATGGTCAGGGTGTCCCCCTCGATGGAGCCGATGAGGGCGGTGACCAGACCGTTGTCACCGAATTTGTCGATCAGGCGGCCGTACAGGGTCACATGGTCGTCGCTGCCGATGAGGGCCTCCACCTCAGCGGCGGAGTAACGGCGGGTGGTCATGTTGAACTGGTTGGTCTTGTTGATGAGCTGGGTGATGCGCTCGGCGTGGGGGGCATCGAAGGCGCCGAACTCGCCCACCATGTCCAGGCTGCGCAGGTAGTCCTCGTAGCTGCCGAAGCTCTGCTCCAATGCGGCGCGCTGGGCGTTCTGCTTGTACATGCCGGCGCGCTTTTTGTCGTCGTCGGACAGGGTGGTCACCTCAAAGTAGCCAGCCCGGTCCAGGATGGTCACATATTCCTCGGGAGCGGTCATCTCGGGCACCGCCACGCCGGGCAGCTGCTGGCGGACGATCTCCCGCTCGGCGGGGTTGTCGTCCACGAACACGAAGCTCTCGGGCAGGATGTTGATCTCCTTTGCCATGGCGGCCAGGTTCAGGTGCTTGGGATCCCAGTTGGCCTTGAAACAGATGAAGTCCTCTTTTTTCAGCACACTGTCTGCCCGGGCGAAGCCGGCCTCAGCGTTGGCCATCTCGTTCTTGCTGTCCACGTTCAGCAGGATACCCAGCTGGCCCAGCTGCTTTAGATACTCCTGGAACTCGCTGAAGGCCATGCCGGCAGGGCTTTCGCTGCCCAGCACGATGCCCTCGGGGCCGTCGTCGCCGATGACGCCGCCCCACAGCGTGTTGTCCAGATCCAGCGCCAGGGCCTTCTTGTTGCGGCCGAACAGGCTCTTGATGATGTTGGCCACGCTCTGAGCCAGATAGGGGATGCAGTCGATGGAGCAGCAGTACTTGTAGGCGTACCAGGCGGTCTGGCTGCTGAAGGCGTCCATGCCGTGGCAGGCCTGCAGCCACTCCA
>JAFUQL010000232.1 GCA_017472375.1 Oscillospiraceae bacterium
CCGTGGCCACACCGGGGCAGAACAGGTTCACCACGTCCACCGGCGCCCCCTCCTGATGGGGATAGCGGCAGCGTGCCACGCAGTCCCGGGAGAGGAGGCTGTCCAGCACATAGGTGCGGCGACAATCCGGCAGCGACCAAGGCTGTGCCTCCCGGTCGAGAGTGGCTTGCAGGTCCTCTTTCAGCGCAGCGGCGTAGGCATCCAACAGGGCAGACAGGTCGGGGTAATCCCCCGCCCGCAGCACCTGGGAAAACAGTCGCACCGTGGGGGTGAAATGCTCCCGCCGGACGGTATGGTAGTTGAGGTCAAAGGTGCAACAGGCGGAATAGGTAAACGCCTCCGCCAGTGGGGCAGGCACGCCCCGGGCGATCAGCCCGTCCCGGATCAGGGGATAGTTATAGACATGTAGCTTGTCCACCACCTGTGCCATCACCTCAAACACCCGGCTTGTGAACGCATCATCGGCACCGGGGTTCAAAAACACGGTGAACTGGGGCTGGGCGGTGTTCAACAGAGACGCCGCATCCAGTATCGCCAAGGAGAGGGGGTTGGGGTGAACACCCAGCATCACATACTGCTTGGAGGACTGGCACAGCACCGGCTTGCAGCGGTAGTTGTGGGTGGCACGGCCGCAGATCTCGTTGCATTTGACAAAAAAGCCCGCCAGCATCTCCACGATCGCCTCGCGGGGCACCCCTGCCGCCACGGTTTTTTCATAGTAGGGATACAGATACTCGTCAAGGCGGCCAAAGGCATAGTCCCGGGAGCCCACATAACAGCTGGCAATCATGTGCAGAAGCCAGATGCCCTGCAGGGCGGAATAGAGATCCCACGCCGGCTCCATGGGCACACGCTCCAGTGCCGTAGCCGCCTGCTCTTTGCCGCAGGCGCGCGCCTCGGCGGCGTAGCGGCGGGCATAAGCTCCCACCGACTCCGTTACGATAGCGGCGTTTTGGGCAAATGCCAGCGACTCGGGATCGCCCAACCGCCGGGCAGTGTCCTCGATCTGCGCCAAGATGCCGGAGAGACCGTATTGCAGCACCAGCTCGTAGTCCGGGCTTTTGTGTCCGTCGGAAAACAGCAGCCAATTGGGGGCGGCCAGCCCCTCATCCGGCAGCGCCTCCGGCACCCGCCCCACAAAATAGTCATCCGAGTCCACCGGGGTGCTCACCCGGGAGAGGATGAGTGCGAGGGTGCGGGCGTAAAAGTCCGGAGCGGCGGTATCGGGATCGCTTTGCTGCACCTGCGCCAGAATACGGTCACGCTCAATAAAGCAGGCGTGGTTGTCGGTATCGAACAGGCGGGCCTTCAGCCGTTCCAGTTGGGTCATATCCACAGCTCCTTTGTCACTTACAACACGCGCACCGGCTTGGTCGTTCGGGCGCGTACATAGTCGCCCCAGCGGGCAGTGTCCTCTTTTTCCGGGAAGGTCAAATGGGCAAAGGGATAGGTGCGATCCAGCAGGACAGATTTGCCGGTGCCGAGAGGGTGGAAGGGCTCCAGATGCACCTCATCGATGCCGGAAAGCCGCTCTGCCAGAGCGGCGATACCTTTAAGATGTGCCTCATCGTCGTTGACCCCGGGGATGATGGGACAGCGCAGCCAGATCCGGGCACCCATCTCACTGAGCATGGTAAGATTTTGCAGGATGGGCTCCAGTGACACCCCGGTGTATGCCC
>JAFUQL010000233.1 GCA_017472375.1 Oscillospiraceae bacterium
AACCCCGCCATCATCCACGGCGGCCCCGTCGCCAACATCGCCCACGGCTGCAACAGCGTCATGGCCACCCGCCTGAGCCTGAGCCTGGCCGACTATGTGGTCACCGAGGCGGGCTTCGGCGCGGACCTGGGCGCAGAGAAGTTCCTGGACATCAAGTGCCGCATGACCGGCCTTGACCCCAGCGCCGTGGTGGTGGTTGCCACCGTGCGCGCCCTGAAGCACCACGGCGGCTGCCCCAAGGCCGAGCTGAACGTTCCCAACGCCGAGCTGGTGAAGGCCGGCGCCGCCAACCTGGCCCGCCACATCGACAACCTGAAGAACCAGTTCGGCAAGCCGGTGTGCGTGGCCATCAACGCCTTCCCCACCGACACCGCCGAGGAGCTGGCCGCGGTCGAGGAGCTGTGCGCCGGCATGGGCGTGCCCTGCGCGCTGAGCGAGGTGTTCGCCAAGGGCGGCGAGGGCGGCAAGGCCCTGGCCGAAAAGGTCCTGAGCATCATGGACGACTCCAAGCCCATCAACTTCACCTACCCCGACGATGCTTCTCTGGAGGAAAAGATCGAGGCGGTCTGCAAGAAGATCTACCGCGCCGACGGCGTGAGCTTCTCCGCCCCCGCCAAGAAGGCTCTGGATGAGTTCACCGCCATGGGCTACGGCAAGCTGCCGGTGTGCATCGCCAAGACCCAGTACAGCTTCAGCGACGACGCCAAGCTGCTGGCCGCCCCCGAGGGCTTCACCATGACCGTGCGCGACGTGCGCCTGAGCGCGGGCGCCGGCTTCGTGGTGGTCATCATGGGCGCGATCATGACCATGCCCGGTCTGCCCAAGAAGCCCGCCGCCGAGTCCATCGACGTGGACGCCGACGGCAAGATCACCGGTCTGTTCTAAGCGAAACAGCAGAGCTCTTGTGATCGATCGATAAAAAGGCAACGCCGCCCATCGGGGAATTCCCCGGTGGGCGGCGTTTTTATGGTCACGGAAACAGATCTTCGGCAAATTTCATGGTGGTCTTTATAAAGAAGCCTCCCCTTCCTCCACCGCTCCCCCCCAAAAAACAAACCCCGGCGGGCTTTCGTCCGCCGGGGTCTTTTCGTTTGAACGAGGGCCTTACCCCTCAATGTAATAGGACGTCCCCGCCTCGTACAGATTCCGGGGATTGTACACGGTGTGGGTCATCAGGTACTCCTCCCACGCGCGGTAGCCCTCGGGGGACAGATGCACACAGTCGTAGGTGCCCAGGTACTCGCTGCGCAGCTGGCCGCTCTCGTCCATCAGCGCCTCCTGAATGTTCAGGAAGTACACGTCCCACTTGGCCGCCAGCACCGCAAGCTGGTCGTTCACCAGACGGAACCGCTCGTTGGTCAGGCTCATCTGGTTGCTCAGGCGGCGCTCCTCACGGATGGGGGGCAGCGCCTGCACATAGATCTCCACACCCTCGGGCAGCTCGGTGGTCAGCCGCTCCAGCATCTTATCGTAGTAGGCGATGAAGGACTCGTCGGTGGTGCTGTTCAGGGTGTTCACGCCAAGCTGGATGTATACCTTGTCCGGCTGGCTGGCCAGCAGCGCCTCCATGGGGATCTGAGACTCGCCCGCCATGTTCTTCATGGTGGCATTGTCCACCACCTGCTTCACGCCCATGCCCTTGTAGGCACAGAAGTACGAGCGGTCGCGGGCGTTCAGACCATCGTAGATCTGGAAGCCCTGGGTCAGGCTGTCGCCCAGGAAGGTGACACTGTCAAAGTAGCTGGGATCCACCCGACCGTTGGCAGGCAGAGCCAGCAGACGATGGTCTGCCAGATGGATCTCGGCCGAGATGGTCTGAGCCACCGGCACCGAGGTGTTCCAGCTTCCGTCGTCCGCGCGGGCAGGCTGAGCCTGCACCGGCTCAGGGGTAGGTTCCGGAGTGGGCTCAGCGGTGGGGGCCGCAGTGGGCTCCGCCTCCGACGAAGCGACCACCTCTTCCGGGGTAGGCGCGGGGGTGGGGTCGGGTGCACCGAACGGCCCAAAGCCCACGGCCATCAGCAGGCAGGCCACCGCCACACCCGCCAGAAACGAGCACAGCACCAGCAGGAACGTGCGCAGGCTGCGCTGGCGCTTGCGCTTCTTGGTCTGCTCGTAAAATTCGCGGTAATTCGCCATGGAAAAGCTCCTTCTATGTCATGGGCCGGCCGCCGCAGCGGCCATGCCCGCAAAAAACGGGATATACGTTCATTATACCGTCCAGGTCCGCTGTGCGCAAGGGCACACCCGCCGGGAAAATCTGAAATTTTCTTTAAAATAGCAAAGCAGAACGACAAAGGGCGCGCCCCTCCTCCGCTGCTGCAGAAGGGACACGCCCCAATGTCCATATGTCGGTGGGCTCAGCCCATCATCAGCAGCAGAGCCGCAGCCGCGCCGCCCTCGTCCGAGCCGTTGTACTCGCCCACACAGGAAGCACCCCAGCCGGTACCCTCGTAGATGCGGCCGTCCCGGCAGCTGCCAATGCAGGTCGCGCCCCAGCCGGTACCCCGGTAAATATCCCCATTCCGGTAGCTTCCGATGATGGTAGCCCCCCAGCCGGTGCCCTGGTAGATGTCGCCGTTGCGGTAGCTGCCCACACAGGTTCGGCCCCAGCCGGTGCCCCGGTATACGTCTCCGTTCTCATAGCTGCCGATGTAGGTGCGTCCCCAGCCGGTCCCTCTGTAGATGTCCGCCATGGTCGTTTCCTCCTTGTTCGCTCGCTTTGAGACTACCTTCGCCCGCCGGGTGCAATTGTCGGCTCACAGGCGGCCTTCCACCAGCGCGATGCCGGTCAGGATCACCAGAAACAGCCCCGCCGACAGGTAGTTCACCCGGACTCTCTCGGACACGCTGCCCTTGGGCGCACCGGTCAGCTCGGCGGCGGTACACCAGGCCGCCACAGCCGCCATCAGCAGGATGGCCGCCCAGTTGGCGCCCACGGGCTCCGGGGCGCCGCACACCGCCAGCGCCCACACCAGCGTGGTGTAGGTAAAATAGGTCTGCAGCGCGGCCACAGCGCCCTTGCACAGGCCCAGCAGCCAGTCGCCGATCTTGGGGCGGGAGACCAGCGCCCACACCGCCGAGACCAGCAGCACCGCCGCCAGCGCCGGAACGCCCCAGTTGAACACCAGCAATACCGGGGGCAGCGCGGCCATCATGCCGAACAGCACTGCCGCGATCAGCGTGCCCACCAGCCAGATCACAAAGCCCTTGCTGCTGAAGTGCAGCTTATACAGTCGATCCATCATAGTTGTACATCCTTCGGTTTTCAGAAATTTCAGCTTGCTCAAAGTGTACCACGTTCCCATCGGCGGGTCAATCAACAGAACCTCCGTTTTTCCCCTTGACGCGCCCGCACCGCCGCTTTATACTGTAAAAGGAATTATCTGGTTTTTAAAACCAGATGCCATTGCTTTGACTGCTTCGCGCTGACCTATTATACTATATATAAAGATGAGGACTTGACTATGAAATGGGCACTGATCTCCGATTCCACCTGTGACATCCGCACCATGGAGAACCTGGCGCCGGACACCTTTTTCGCCACCGTCCCCCTGAAGATCCGGGTGGGCGAGCGGGAGTATGTGGACAACGCCGCGCTGGACGTGCTGAGCATGGTGGAGGCTGTGAGCAACTTCAACGGCCCCACCTCCAGCGCCTGCCCCGCCCCCGAGGAGTGGGCGGAGAAGTTCATGCAGGCAGATTGTGTGATCGTCAACACCATCACCAGCGGCCTGTCGGGCAGCTACAACAGCGCCATGGTCGCCCGTGACATGGTGCTGGAGAGCCACCCCGAGAAGAAGATCCATGTGGTGGACAACCGGGCCACCGGCGGCAAGGGCGCCATCATCCTGTGGCGCGCCAATGAGCTGATCGCCCAGGGGATGGAATTCGAGGCCATCGTGGAGGAGCTGGAGGCACTGAACAAGCGCACCCACTGCCTGTTCGCCCTGTCCTGCTTCGACAATCTGGTGAAAAACGGCCGCATGAGCAAGCTGGTGGGCTTT
The DNA here is from genome assembly GCA_017472375.1 of Oscillospiraceae bacterium. Classification (GTDB taxonomy): domain Bacteria; phylum Bacillota; class Clostridia; order Oscillospirales; family Ruminococcaceae; genus SFJ001. The sequence goes on from JAFUQL010000233.1 coordinate 4,005, forward strand.
GCCGCCGGCATGCTGAACATGCGCGGTGTGGGCTGCGCCACCCCCGAGGGCACCATTCAGGTAATGCACAAGACCCGGGGCGACACCCGCATGCTGGCCTACCTGCTGGAGGAGATCGACCGCCGCGGCTACACCGGCGAGAGCCTGATGACCATCAGCCACTGCGACAACGAGGAAGCCTCCCTGCTGCTGAAGAACGCTGTGCAGAAGAAGTGGCCCGGCAGCAAGGTGATCCTGCTGCCCTGCTGCGGTCTGAACTCCTACTACGCCGAGCGCAAGGGCCTCATCCTGTGTTTCTGAACCACTGACCCCGAAAGGAGCGACCCGAAATGAGCAAAGCCTGTGTATTTTTTGCCGACGGCATGGAGGAGTGTGAGGCCCTGATCGTGGTGGATCTGCTGCGCCGCGCCGGCGTTGAGGTGACCACCGCCTCGGTGAACGGCACCCGCACCATCCTCAGCACCCATAAGATCCCGGTGGGCGCGGATGCGCTGGCCGAGGAGGTGGACTGCACCGCCATGGATCTGCTGGTGCTGCCCGGCGGTATGCCCGGCACCCTGAACCTGGGCGCCAGCGCCGCGGTGACCGAAGCCGTCAAGACCGCCGCAGCCGAGGGGCGTCTTGTGGCGGCCATCTGCGCCGCCCCCAGCGTGCTGGGTGATCTGGGTCTGCTGGCAGGCCGCGAGGCCATCTGCTACCCGGGCTTTGAGGACCGTCTGGCCGGCGCCTCCGTGAGTGAGGAGAAGGTGGCGGTCAGCGGGAATATTACCACCGCACAGGCTCTGGGTTCGGCCATCCCCTTTGCGCTGGCACTGATCCGCCAGCTGGAAGGCCCCGACGCCGCCGACGCAGTGGCAAAGGCCATCTGCTGCTGACCCGCATACGGTCGCATACGATCAAAAGACGAAGCAAAGCGGGAGCATCCGGTGGGATGCTCCCGCTTTTTGGTTTTGGGCGGGTGAGGCGCAGGGATCGTACCTTTGCAGTGATCTTTATAAAGAAGCTGTAGGCGGTGCCCCCCTCAGTCGCCTTGCGGCGACAACTCAGC
>JAFUQL010000234.1 GCA_017472375.1 Oscillospiraceae bacterium
AGTTCCGGCTGACCATCTTCACCCGGGGGCGGGACGGCCTGCAGGTGACCGAACAGGGGCGGCTGTTTCTGGACATGGCACAGGAGCTGATCCGGGAGGCCGACCGGTTCGAGAACGCCTTCGGCACCCCCAGCCAGACCGCCGCACTGAAGATCTCGGCCTTCCCCACCTCCTATGCCATCGATGCCTGCATGCGGATGCTGCAGGATATGCCCGGGCAGCCTCTGCGCTTTCAGTACAAGGAGGGCTCCACCACCGACGTGATCCAGGATGTGCACGCCCGGGAGGCCGACCTGGGCATCATCTTTTTGAAGGAGCGCAACTGGGCCATCAACGAGGCATTCTTCAAGTCCCGGCGCATCGTCTGCCGCAAGGTGTTCGACACCCGCCCCCATGTGCTGGTGCGGGAGGGGCACCCCCTCACCCGGGCAGAGGGCTTCCGGCTGGAGGACCTGTACCGATATGGGCTGGTGATGTTCCAGTCCCGCCCGGGCACCGGCGTGGCCGGGCTGGAGGACGGCTATTACAACGACCGCTCCATCCCCGACCTGGTGGACTTCTCCCGCTTCATCCAGATCGTGTCCATCCGCAGCCGCGCCACCATGCACAACATTCTGGGGCAGACCGACTACATCGCGCTGGGCAACCAGCTCGCCGCCGCGCCCATGGAGCCCTTCGGGCTGTGTGCCCTGCCCTTCCCCTTCCCGGACACCGTCGAGGACCCGGACAAATACAGCAACAGCCTGTACTGCATCCACCTGAAGGACCGCCCCCTTTCGGCCACCGCCGAAAACTATGTGGAGTATCTGAGCGCCATGGCGCGGGACTGACCGCTCTGAAACAGAAAAAGGCACACGCCTGGCAGGCGTGTGCCTTTCTGTTTGCTTCAAATGGTGTCGGCTCAATTCTCGGAGTGGTACTCGGCACAGGTGCACTTTTTCCATTTCAGGCCGCTGCCGCAGGGGCACAGCTCGTTGCGGCCCACCTTGGTCACCTTGCGGGGAGCGGCGCCCTTGCGGCCCTGGGCCGCGCCGCGGGTCTGGGGCACAGCGCCCTCACCGGTGGGCTTGGCCACCTGCTCGCGCTTGGGCGCTTCGGCGCTGCGCAGCTCCACCGTCAGCAGCATATGGACGGTGTCCTCCCGGATGCTGTCCACCATGGCGTCGAACATCTCGAAGCCTTCCATGCGGTACTCCACCACCGGGTCGTGCTGGCCGTAGCTGCGCAGGGCGATGCCCTGACGGAGCTGATCCATGTTGTCGATGTGATCCATCCACTTGGTGTCCACATTGCGCAGCAGGCAGATGCGCTCGATCTCGCGCATCACCGGGCTGCCGTAGCGCTGCTCCTTGGCCTGCAGGATGTCCTCGGCCCGCTTGCGCAGAAGCTGCTCCACGTCCTCCCGCTTGAGGGTCTTCAGTTCCTCCTCGCTGTAGCGGAAGTCCTTTTCACCGCACAGCCAGCCCAGATAGTGGCGGCGCAGAGCGGCGAGGTCCCACTCGGCGGGCTTGTCGCCGGCCAGGAAGGCGGTGATGCTGTTGGCGATGCTCTCGCTGAGCATCTGGCGCAGGCTGGCGCTCACGTCCTCGCCATCCAGCACCTTGCGGCGCTGGCCGTAGATGATCTCACGCTGCTGGTTCATCACGTCGTCGTACTGCAGCACGTTCTTGCGGATGCCGAAGTTGCGGCCCTCCAGCTTCTTCTGGGCGCCCTCGATGGTGCTGGTGATCAGCTTGTTCTCGATGGGCAGGTCGTCCTCCAGGCCCATGGAGTCCATCAGAGACTGCACCCGCTCGCCGCCGAACAGCCGCATCAGGTCGTCCTCCAGGCTCAGGAAGAAGCGGGATGCGCCCGGGTCGCCCTGGCGGCCGGCGCGGCCGCGCAGCTGGTTGTCGATGCGGCGGCTCTCATGCCGCTCGGTGCCGATGATGAACAGGCCGCCCGCCGCCTTGACCTCGGCAGCCTCGGCCTCGATGCCGGGGCGGTATTCCGCCAGCAGCTCCTCAAAGCGGGCGCGGGCGGTGAGGATGGCCTCATCGGCGGTGTCGCCGTGGCCGTCCGCCTCGGCGATCAGCTCGTCGGGGAATTCCTCGGCGCGCATCCGGGTCTTGGCCAGATAGGAGGCGTTGCCGCCCAGCACGATGTCGGTGCCGCGGCCGGCCATGTTGGTGGCGATGGTCACCGCGCCCTTCTTGCCGGCCTGGGCCACGATCTCGGCCTCCCGCTCGTGGTTCTTGGCGTTTAGCACATTGTGGGGGATGCCCTTGGCCTTCAGCAGCCGGCTGAGGATCTCGCTCTTTTCGATGCTGACGGTGCCCACCAGCACCGGCTGGCCCTTGGCGTGGCACTCGGCCACCTGCTGCACCACCGCCTCGTACTTGCCGGGCACGGTCTTGTACACCGCGTCAGACAGGTCCTGCCGCTGGCAGGGGCGGTTGGTGGGCACGGTGACGATGTTCAGCCCGTAGATCTCGTTGAACTCGGCGGCCTCGGTGCTGGCGGTACCGGTCATGCCCGCCAGCTTTTTGTACATACGGAAGTAGTTCTGGAAGGTAACGGTGGCCAGGGTCTTGCTCTCGGCGGCCACCTGCACGCCCTCCTTGGCCTCGATGGCCTGGTGCAGACCCTCGTTGTAGCGGCGGCCGATCATCAGACGGCCGGTGAACTCATCCACGATGATGACCTCGCCGTCCCGCACCACATAGTCGATGTCCCGCTTCATCAGGCCCCGGGCCTTGATGGCCTGGTTCACATGGTGCAGCAGGGTCATGTTGTCCGCGTCGGTCAGGTTCTCCACGCCGAAATATTCCTCGGCCTTCTTCACGCCCCGCTGGGTCAGGGTGACGCTGCGGCGCTTCTCGTCCACCACATAGTCGGCATCGTCGGTCTGGGAATCCTGGTCTTCCTTGTCGTCCAGCTCAGCCACCACCGTCTTTTTCATGCGGCGGGCCAGCTCGTCGGCCTTCTGATACAGGTCGCCCGCTTCGCTGCCCGCGCCGCTGATGATCAGGGGGGTGCGGGCCTCGTCGATGAGGATGGAGTCCACCTCGTCCACGATGGCGAACACATGGCCCCGCTGGACCATGTTCTCCTTGTGGACCACCATGTTGTCCCGCAGGTAGTCGAAGCCGAACTCATTGTTGGTGCCGTAGGTGATGTCCGCCTGGTAGGCGGCCTTGCGGTCCGGGGCAGACACACCGTGCACCACCAGGCCCACCGACAGGCCCATAAACCGGTACAGCTTGCCCATCCACTCGGAGTCGCGGCGGGCCAGGTAATCGTTGACCGTGACCACATGCACGCCCTCGCCGGCCAGTGC
>JAFUQL010000027.1 GCA_017472375.1 Oscillospiraceae bacterium
ACAGCCTCATCAAGCAGTACCAGGCTCTGTTCAAGATGGACAATGTCCAGCTTGAGTTTACCGACGAGGCCCTGCGCGCCATCGCCCGCAAGACCATTGAGCGCAAGAGCGGCGCCCGTGGCCTGCGCAGTGTGGTGGAAACGCTGCTGACCCCGGTGATGTATGAGATCCCCAGTGATCCTACCATTATCCGCGTGACGGTGGACGAGGAGACCGTGAACGGCGGTCGGCCCCGTCTGGACTACGGCGCTGTGCGCAAGCGTTATAAGAATCAGTTCCCCGAGGTATGATCTGACCACGGGAAAGGCAGGCTTTCCGGCAAAGTCCGGAAGGCCTGCTTTGCATTACCAAAGCGGCGGCTCTCGACACTGGCGCGGGATTATGATATAATCATATCTCAAGCCCGTGTTTTTCGCCGATGATGCGAAGCGAGGGCTCAGCAGGGTGCACCAAGCCTGTTTGGGGCGCACCCGGGAGGTTTTCAATGTCTGAACGCGTTACCATCAAAGTAGACCATGACGTGCTGCGTATGCCGGCCATTGCCCTGCGCGGTATGGTGGTCTTTCCCAATAATGTGGTCCACTTCGAGGTGGGCCGCGCCAAGTCCATCGCTGCTGTTGAGTGGGCGATGAACAATACCAATGCGGTGTTCCTTGTGGCCCAGAAAGAAATGGATACCGAGGACCCCACGGCGCAGGATCTGTATCCCTGCGGTGTGGTGGCTGAGGTACGCCAGGTACTGCGTGTGGCCGATGATCTGGTGAAGGTGCTGGTGGAGGGCAAATACCGCGCTCGTCTGACCAGTTTGGACACCCAGGGCGAGTATCTGCAGGCCACTGTGAAACCGGCGCCTGTGCGCGGCCTCGCTGCTGCCGACGGAGTTGAGGTGGATGCCCTGATGCGGAGCATCCACGAGGCATTTGAGGAATATTTGGCGCTCAGTCCCCGGCTGGGTAAGGATGTGATCTACAACATCCTGAGCTGTGAGAGCCCGGCCCAGCTGTGCGACTATGTGCCTGCCAATCTGCTGTTCCGTTACCAGGATAAGCAGGCCATTCTGGAGGAGAATACTCTCACCGGCCGCCTGGAGCGCATTCTTGTGCTGCTGCGTAAGGAGTGTCAGATCCTGCGCATCGAGAAGGAGATCGATGACCGGGTCAACGACCAGATGGACAAAAATCAGCGGGATTATTATCTGCGCGAGCAGATGCACGCCATCTCTGAGGAGCTGGGGGAAGGGGAAGATGCCCGCGCCGAGGCGGACGATTACCGCGCCCGCATCCGCAGCCTGCCTTTGAGCGAGGAGGCCGTAGAGAAGCTGAACAAAGAAGCTGACCGTCTGGCCCGGATGCAGGGCAACAGTCAGGAGGCGGCGGTCATCCGCACGTATCTGGACACCTGCCTTGGTCTGCCCTGGGGCAAGACCACGGTGGACGATCTGGACATCAATCGTGCTCAGCAGGTGCTGGACCGGGAACACTACGGCCTGACCAAGGTGAAGGACCGCATTCTGGAGATCCTTGCGGTGCGCAAGCTCAGCCCCGATGTAAAGGGCCAGATCATCTGTCTGGTGGGCCCTCCGGGTGTGGGCAAGACCAGCATTGCGCGTTCCATCGCGGAATGCATGGGCCGCACCTATGTGCGCATGAGTTTGGGCGGCGTGCGGGATGAGGCCGAGATCCGCGGCCATCGCCGCACCTACATCGGCTCCATGCCCGGCAAGATCATCAGTGCCATCAGCACTGCCAAGACCTCGAACCCGCTGCTGCTGCTGGACGAGATCGACAAGCTGGCGGGCGATTTCCGCGGCGATCCGGCTGCGGCTCTGCTGGAAGTGCTGGACCCCGAGCAGAACAAGACCTTTAAGGACCATTATCTGGACATTCCCTTCGATTTGAGTGAGGTGCTGTTTATCACCACCGCCAACGATGCATCGTCTATTCCGGCTCCGCTGCTGGACCGCATGGACGTGATCGAGCTGCCCAGCTACACCCGTGTGGAGAAATTCCACATTGCCAAGAAGCATCTGATCCCCAAGCAGCTGAAGAACAACGGCCTGACTGGCAAGGTGACCCTGACCAGTTCCGCCATTTACGGCGTCATCGATGGGTACACCCGCGAGGCAGGCGTCCGCAATCTGGAGCGCACGCTGGTGGATGTGATGCGCAAATGCGCCCGCAAGATCGCTGCCGGTGAGGCAGAGCAGGTCTCGGTGTCCGGCAGTGCGCTGGAGGGGCTGCTGGGTCCCCGCCGGGTGAAGCCCGATTTCCTGAACCGCAGCGAGATGGTGGGTGTGGCCAATGGTCTGGCCTGGACCAGCATCGGCGGCGCGACCCTGCCCATTGAGGTGCAGGTGATGGAGAATGGCACCGGCAAGATCGAGGTGACCGGCAGCCTGGGCGATGTGATGAAGGAGAGTACCAAGCTGGCGCTGACCTACACCCGCGTCCACGCCGCCGAGTACGGCATCGACCCCGAGCGGTTCAAGACCATGGATCTGCACATCCACGCCCCCGAGGGCGCGGTGCCCAAGGACGGCCCCAGCGCCGGCGTGACCCTGACCACCGCGCTGATCTCCTGCCTGTCCGGCCGGCCGGTGCGCGGCGATGTGGCCATGACCGGTGAGATCACCCTGCACGGCTATGTGCTTCCCA
>JAFUQL010000235.1 GCA_017472375.1 Oscillospiraceae bacterium
GAGAGGTGCGGAAGCCGTCGAAGAAGTTCAGGAAGGGAACCTTGCCCTCGATGGCGCACAGGTGAGCCACGGGGGACAGGTCCATGACCTCCTGGGGGTTGGACTCGGCCAGCATGGCGAAGCCGGTCTGACGGCAGGCATACACGTCGGAATGGTCACCGAAGATGTTAAGAGCCTGAGCAGCAACGGTACGGGCAGAAACGTGGAACACGCTGGTGAGAAGCTCGCCGGCTATCTTGTACATGTTGGGGATCATCAGCAGCAGGCCCTGGGAGGCGGTGTAGGTGGTGGTGATGGCGCCGGCGGCCAGGCTGCCGTGCACGGTGCCGGCGGCACCAGCCTCAGACTGCATCTCCATGACCTTGACGGTGTTGCCGAACACGTTCTTCAGACCGGCGGCGGACCACTGGTCAACGGAATCGGCCATGGGGCTGGAAGGGGTGATGGGGTAGATGGCGGCTACTTCGGTGAACGCATAGGAAACGTGCGCCGCAGCGGTATTGCCATCCATGGACTGTTTTGCTCTGGGCATGGTTATCTTCCTCCATTCTATTTTTGCAGGCCTTCGGCTGCCGCGCAGCCGGTGCCGGGGCGTCACTCCGACAGGAGCGGGGCTCAGATCCACCGTTTGGGCGCACCTGTCCCACGCCGAGGCGATGCTCTCGGTACTATTTTAACAAATACATTGGTCAAAGTAAACCGATTGGGCGGCCAAAACCACTGTATTTTTTTCCTTATTTCTCAAAGCCACAGCAAAATCCGGCCAAATCGGGGGCTTTGGGCAAAAAGGGCCGTTTTTTGTGCGGGACACATTCAACCGAAATGTCTGCCTTTCGCTGTTTTTGCAGCCGCCGGCCGGGTCCACCTCTGATTGACACCCGGCTGTCTTTCCCGTACAATGTTAGCTGTTACAGTCTGCCCGTTTTGGGGCAACGTTATGAAGCATCAAGCATCCTCAGGAGGAAGTTCTTATGCCGGATCCGGGCGCCCTTGCCGCGCACATCCCCCCGTACCTGCCCTTTGTGCTGGGCGGGCTTTTCATTGCTGTTTTCTGCCTTGTGCTGGGCTGGGCCGCCGCCAAAAAGGGCGTGCTGCTGCCCGGCTGGCTCAGCCGCCTGGCCAACCGTATGGGCGGGCTGGGCAACCCCGAGGCCGTGACCGAGGAGCAGCTGCTCGACCTGGTGGACGATGCCGGTGAGCAGGAGCTGATCGACGACGAGCAGGCCGAGATGATCACCAGCGTGCTGGAGCTGCGGGACGTGACCGCCGCCGATGTGATGACCCACCGCATGGACATGAACGCCCTGGAGGAGAACGCCCCCTGCAGCCGTGCGGTGGCGCTGGCGCTGGAGACCGGCCACAGCCGCATTCCGGTGTACCGCAAAAACGTGGATCATGTGATCGGCTTTGTGTTCGTCAAGGATCTTCTGCGGCTGTTTGACGCCCCCGCCGAGGCAGCCTGCCCGGTAAAGACGCTGATGCGCCCGGCCTTCTTTGTGCCCGAGAGCTGCCCCGCCCAGCGGCTGCTGATGGATTTCCGCCGCCAGCACACCATGGTCGCCATCGTGGTGGACGAGTGGGGCGGCACCGCCGGCCTTGTGACCATGGAGGACGTGCTGGAGGAGATTGTGGGCAACATCCAGGACGAGTACGACCAGGAGGAGGAAGAACTGGTCGAGGTGGAGGGCGGCTTCATGGCCGACGGCTCGCTGGACCTGGAGGATGTGTTCGAGGCCTTTGAGCTGGAGATGCCCGAAGCCGAGGAGGACGAGGAGTTCGACACGGTCGGCGGACTCATCACCGAGCGGCTGGGGCGCTTCCCCGAGCCGGAGGAGACGGTGGTGGTTTCCTGGGGCGGCCTGACCTTCACAGTGGTGGAGGCCGAGGAGCGCCGGGTGGTGCGGGTCAAGGTGACCCGCAGCTGGAACGCCGACCTGGAAGCCGAGGTGGAGGGCTGAGGCCCCTGTTTTGAAAGACCGTGTCCCTGCCGGGCCCTCCGGCAGGGACACTTGTGTTTCCAGGCAAAACGAACTATAATCGTATCAGACAGCACATCGCATTTTGCAGCGGAGCATCCGGGGAGGTAATGCCGGTATGAAGCACAGCGAAACGACCCTTTCCAGCGAGGTGATCTTTGAAGGGAAGATCATCCGGGTGACACTGGACCAGGCCCTTTTGGAGAACGGAAAGACCGCCCCCCGGGAGGTGGTGCGGCACAACGGCGGCGCCGGCGTGCTGGCCCTCACCGACGAGGACGAGGTATACCTGGTGCGGCAGTTCCGCTATCCCTTCGCGGAAGAGCTGTGGGAGCTGCCCGCCGGCAAGCTGGAGGCCGGGGAGGACCCCCTGGAGGCCGCCAAACGGGAGCTGACCGAGGAGTGTGGCCTGACCGCAGACGAATACATCGACCTGCAGCCCCTGTACCCCACCGTGGGCTACTGCAGCGAGGTCATCTACACCTGGCTGGCCCGGGGGCTGCACCCCGCGCCCATGCATCTGGACGAGGACGAATTTTTGACCCCGGAGAAGGTGCCCTTTACCGAGGCCCTGGCCATGGTGCTGGACGGCCGCATCCGGGACAGCAAGACCGTGGCCGGCATCCTGAAGGTGCAGGCGCTGCGGGCCGCAGACAAACTGTAAAGGGAGGTACACCATGGATTTCAATGAGATGCTTTTGAACCGGGAGAGCTGCCGCGCCTTCAACGGGCAGCCGGTGGACCGGGAACTGCTGCTGCAGGTGGTGGAGGCGGGCCGGCTCTCGCCCAGCGCCTGCAACGCCCAGCCCTGGCGGTTCATTCTGGTGGATGAGGCGGAGGCCCTGAAGGGCGTTCAGGACGCCCTTGTGGTGGACGGCGGCGCCACCGGCGCCCCCTGGCGGGATAAAGTCCCCGCCTTCATCGTGGTGTGCGAGGAGTTTGCCAACACCATGCCCATCGTACGGCAGCACTACAACACCACCCAGCGGTTCGTGCCGCTGGACATCGGCCTGGCCGCCATGAATATGTGCTACAAGGCCATGGAACTGGGGCTCTCCACCTGCATGATCGGCGTGTGCGATCAGGATGTGATGGAGCAGCGGCTGGGCATCCCTGAAGGCCACACCGTGTGGGTCACGCTGGCGGTGGGATACCCCGCAAAAGAGACCGCGCCCCGCAAAAAAATGCGCAAGACCATCGAGGATGTGTGCAGCTTCAACCACTACTGATCTCAAACAAAACACCCGGCGCTTTCCGCGCCGGGTGTTTTTTCAGTAAATGGGGCCGTGGGCCAGAAATTCCAGAAAATAGAGCACGCTGCACACCCCAAGGAAGCAGCCGAATGCCCACCGCGCCCAGGGTCTGCGCAGGGCCAGCGCCGCCGCCATGGGCATACAGAACAGCGCCACACCGTAGCGGGGCGCACTGAGCAGCCAGGTGGCTCCGGTGGTCACGGCGGTGTAGGCCAGCCCATAGGCCAGGTGCCAGGGCTGCAGCCGGTCCGCCGCCCCGGCCAGCAGCCCAAAGGCAAACAGGATGGCCAACACGGCAGCAGCGCATAAGTACAGGGCGGTCTCTGGGTCGCCGGCCCACCAGCTTTTGGCGTATTGCAGGTGATAGCGCACCGTCTCAAAAAAGAAGCCCGGGCCCTGCTGCCACTGCTCCTTTTGGTAGATGCTGTACTGGTCCCAGCGCCCGTACACCGCCTGGTTGATGCCAAAGTAGATCCCCAGACCCAGCGCCGGGGCACACACCGGCCAGAGGGCAGCAGCACACACCGGCCGGCCCTGCCGCCGGCGGACGACCGCCCACACCGCAGCCAGCCCCGCCAGAAGCACCCCGGGGGAGCGGCACAGCCCCGCCAGCAGACCAAATGCTCCGGCCGGGACGTACTGCTCCCGCTCCAGGCAGAGGACGAACTGCACCGCGAGCAACAGGAACAGGCTCTCGCTCATGGGGATGCAGAAGAAGAACGCCCCGGGGCTGAGCAGCAGAAACAGCAGCGACCACCGGGCGACATCCCGCCCGTAGCTGCGGCGGGCCAGTGCATACAGACCCGTGCCCGCACCGCAGAACAGCGGAAGCTGCACCAGCAGCGCCGGCACCCACCAGCCGCCCTCGCTGCCGGTGGGGTTCAGCAGCCGCAGCAGTGCGGGGAACAGGGGAAAGAACACGATGCGCAGGTGCTGGTCCTGCAGAACGCCCGCCCCCTCGGGCTGATAGCCGTACTGTGCGATGGCCACATAGTGCCGGGCGTCGATGTTGTAGTAAAAGAAGTTGTGCAGCGCATCGGGCAGCTCCAGGCCGGGGTTCTCCTTCAGCGCGCACCAGACCACAGCGGCCTGGGTCATCATCGCGGCGGCAAGGCACAGGGAAGCCGCCGCCCGCAGTTCCTGCCGGGGACAGGGGGCCGGATCGGGCAGGACCGGCCCCGGGCAGGCGATGCGCCGCAGACACACCACGCCGCCCCACAGGCACAGCACCACGCTGAGCAGGGGCAAAAGCTGTTCCATCGGTTCCGTCCTCCTTTCCCGGATCTTACGAAAAAGCAGCCTTACCGGAGGGTAAGGCTGCTTTTTTATGGCAGATGCCGCTTATTCCTCGTCCTCGGGAACGACCACCTCAGCCTCGCCCTCCACGGGGGCCTCGGGCTTGGCAGTCTCCGTATCCTCGGCGCGCTCGGTGCGGGCCACGGTCATCACCCGGTCGCTCTCATCCAGGCGCATGACCTTGACGCCGCTGCCATAGCGGCTCTGGATGTTGATGTCGGAGGCGTGCATCCGGATCAGCACGCCCTCCTGGCTGATGAGGATCACATCGTCCTCCTCGTTCAGGATCTTCACGCCGGCCACGCAGCCTGCGCCATAGTTGCGCACGCCCTTGCCGCCGCGGGTCTGCAGGCGGTAGTCCTCCACATGGCTGCGGCGGCCCTTGCCGCCCTCGGTGACGGTGAATACGGTGGCGCCGGCGCGGCACAGGCCCGCGCCCACCACATAGTCGCCCTCAGTGAGGGTGATGGCCTTCACGCCGTGGCTGTTGCGGCCCACGCTGCGGGCATCCGACTCGTTGAAGCGGATGGCCAGACCGTCGTGGGTGGCCACCACCAGCTCGTCCTCGCCGCCGGTGATGTGGGTCCAGGCCAGCGCATCGCCCTCGTACAGGCTCACCGCATTCAGGCCGCCCTTGCGGATGTTCTGATACTCGGAGAGGGGAGTGCGCTTGATCAGACCGTTGCGGGTGATCATGGTCAGGTAGCCCTCGGTACTGCCGGCGGGCTGGCGCAGCATGGTGGTCACCTTCTCGCCCTCTTGGAGCTGAAGCAGGTTCACGATGTTGCTGCCACGGCTGGCGCGGCTGCCCTCGGCGATCTGGTAGCCCTTCAGGCGGAACACCCGGCCGGTGTCGGTGACAAACAGCATATAGTCGTGGGTGGAGCCGATGAACAGCTCCTCTACAAAGTCCTCTTCCTTGGTGGCCATGCTGCTGATGCCGCGGCCGCCCCGGCGCTGCACCTGGTAGGTGTCCTTGGGCTGGCGCTTGATGTAACCCTCATGTGTCAGGGTGAACACACAGTCCTCCTCGGCGATCAGATCCTCGATGTCCACCTCGCCGGACACCGCTGCGATCTCGGTGCGGCGGTCGTCGCAAAACCGCTCCTTCATGGAGGCCAGCTCCTCCTTGACGTGGGCCAGCACCCGAGCATCGTTGGCCAGGATGTCGGTCCAGTCGGCGATCTTCAGGTTCAGGTCGCCCAGTTCGTTCTCAATCTTCTGGATCTCGAGGCCTGCCAGACGGCCCAGAGGGAACTTGCAGATGGCGTCAGCCTGGAGCTCGTCGAAGCCGAACTGCTCCATAATGGCCGCCTTGGCCTCGGCCTGACCGCCGCCGCAGTGGCGGATGGCGTAGATGACCTCATCCACGATGTCCACCGCGCGCTTCAGACCCTCCAGGATGTGGGCGCGCTCGCGGGCTTTTTTCAGGTCATACTGGGTGCGCCGGCGCACCACCTGGTCCTGATGCTCCACATAGCGCTGGAGCATGGTCTTGAGGGTCATCACCTTGGGCACGCCGTCGTCCAGTGCCAGCAGAATGGCGCCCACGGTGTCCTGCAGCTGGGTGAAGCGGTACAGGTTGTTCAGCACCACCTGGGGGTTGGCTTCCTTTTTCAGCTCGACCACCACCCGCATACCATGGCGGTTGGATTCGTCGTTCAGGTCACTGATGCCCTCGATGCGCTTCTCCTTGACCAGGTCGGCGATGTGCTCGATCATGCGGGCCTTGTTGACCATGTAGGGAATCTCGGTGATGACGATCTGATAGCGGCCGTTGCTCTTCTCCTCGATCTCGGCGCGGCCCCGCAGGGTGATCTTGCCGCGGCCGGTGGCATAGGCAGCGCGGATGCCGCTGCGGCCCATGATGATGCCGCCGGTGGGGAAGTCCGGGCCCTTGATGTGCTCCATCAGCTCAGGCAGCTCGATGTCCGGGTCGTCGATGAGGGCGATGCAGCCATCCACCACCTCCCGCAGATTGTGGGGCGGGATGTTGGTGGCCATACCCACAGCAATGCCCACCGAACCGTTGCACAGCAGGTTGGGGAAGCGGCTGGGCAGCACATGGGGCTCCTTCTTGGTCTCGTCAAAGTTGGGGTCCCAGTCGATGGTGTCCTTGTCGATGTCGGTGAGCAGCTCCACCGCCATCTTGCTCATGCGGGCCTCGGTATAACGGTAGGCAGCCGGGGGGTCGCCGTCCACGCTGCCGAAGTTGCCCTGGCCGTCCACAAGCGGGTAGCGCATGCTGAAATCCTGCGCCAGACGCACCATGGCGTCATAGACAGAGGCGTCGCCGTGGGGGTGGTAGGCGCCCAGCACGGCACCGACGGTGTCGGCAGACTTGCGGTAGGCGTGCTGAGGGTCATTGCCGCGCTCGTGCATCACATACAGGATGCGGCGGTGTACCGGCTTCAGGCCGTCCCGCACATCGGGCAGGGCACGGCTGACGATGACCGACATGGAGTAGTCAAGGAAAGCGGATTCGATCTCTTCCTTGACGTCCCGCACGATGGTCTTGGTGCCGCTGCCGGGGATCATCACAAAATCTTCGTTCATGGTTGTATACACCCGTTCTTTCTTGTTCAAAAAACAGTTGTTTTATCGTTTTTAATTTACTACGATCTGCTTTCCCTGTTCACGGAACTGGCGAACCGAGTAGCTGTAGAGATTGGAGTTGTCGAAGCCGAAGGACAGCACGCCGCAGAAATCGCCGTAGCCCTCCTCGTAGAAGATCTCCACCTCGTGCATGCTGCGCCCCTCATCGGCGGCATACAGCTCCACATGGTCGGCGTAGAGGTAGATCTTCACATAGGTCTGCTGGCCGTAGAGCAGGGCATCCTCTGCAGGCAGGCCCAGCTTCTGGAACACCGTGGCCAGGTTGTCCAGCGTGGTGATGCCCCGGGGCATCACGATCTCCACGCCGCCGCTGGGCCCATAGTATTGGTACCAGCTCACACCGGCGCCCAGATGCATCCGGTCCCGCTCCGAGTCGTACCCGTACATCATGCTCACGCTCATGTCGAAGAACTCCTCATAGCGGCTCAGGTAGTCCTCCCGCAGCTCGCTGATGCTGGACTCCGGCGCGCCGTGCTTGGGCACCCAGTTCCACAGCTCCACCGGGGTGTAGTCCACGATGGACTTGTCGCCGAACACGAATTCCTCCGGCCCGGGGAACACCCCGACCAGATCGGTACGGATCTCCGAAAAGTGATCCAGCCCGTTCCAATAGGCCGACGGCTGCGGGGCGCGGGGGGTGATGCCGCTGGGGTCAGCGGCAGTCGTCTGCTCCGGGGCAGGGGAGGGGGTGGGCTCGGCCAGCGGCGTCTCGGATGCAAATTCGTCCGCCCCTGTCCGGTCGTATGCCTGCCGGCGCAGCTCCTCGGCAGCGTCCGGGTCGGCCAGCTCTCCCTCGTACAGTTCGATGAGCTTCCGGTACAGCTCCGTCTGCTCATCTGTGCTCAGCGCGTCGCCCTGCTCCTTCAGGTGATCCCGACCGAGCTGGGCAGCGGTCTTGGCGTCCCCCTGCTCTGCCAGGCTCTCCATCTTGCGCAGGACCCGCTCCGGGCTGGCATGGCCGCAGGCGGTCAGGGCCGCCAGCAGCAGACCGCAGCAAAAAACGGCTGCGGCGCGATAAAAAAATTCTCTTTTTATGCTCATTGCAGTTTCAGTTTGCTCACAGGTTCCGGCTCAGCTCATAGCTGCTGAGAACGCTGTCATAGAAGTGGAATGTCACCTCGCCGTAGTAGTCGGCGTTGTCATAGCAGATGGTAAAGTCCCGGTAGCGGCCGTCGCTCAGCTCGTCGTCGGGCAGGTAGACCCACAGGTCGGTGCGGTCCTCATACAGGGTGAAGGTCACGGTGCGGGCGGCACTCAGCGCCTGGGCCACATCCCCGGGCAGCCCCAGCTTCTCCATCACCGCGGCCATGTCGTCAGCCTGTTCCACGCCGCAGGGCAGCTCAGGCAGGGAGACGTCCATGTCGTAGTAATTGCGGTAGCGGTCCAGGCTGTCGAACCGGATGCCCATGCGCCCGTAATCCTCACCCGAGCCGTAGCGGTAAACGGTCACGTCGGCGTTTTTGAAGGAGGTGCTGATGTAGTAGTCATCGCCCGTCTCCTCGCCGTAGTAGGTGTCCTCGTTGGTGGGCAGCCACTGGCGCAGCTGCACCACCGTCCAGTCGGCAAAGGGCGCACCGAACAGGGTCAGGCTGCTGCCCTCGGGGAAGGCGCTCTCCACGTCCTTCAGAGAGAAGGTCCCGCCGCTGGCACTGCTCAGAAAGGCGTCCATGTAGACCTCATCCCCGGTCAGTTCCGCCGCCCGCAGCAGGAAGGCGCGCTCCGCAGCTTCGTCGCCCAGTTCTTTGTAAAGCTGGGCCAGACGGGCACAGGCCGCATCATGCTCCTCCCACAGGTCGTAGTCCTCCTCGGTCTGCTCCAGCCAGTCCAGACCCATCTGGACCGCCTCTTTGGTGCGGCCCTGATCCACCAGCTTGGTCATGGTGCGGTCCACCCGCTCCCAGCCGGGCGTTCTGCTGCAGGCTGCCAGCAGCAAAAACAGCACCGCCGCAAACAGAATGGAAACCAGATTTTTTCTCATTGGATGTCCTCCGCAAGAAATATGCTCGCCTTGCGGCTTACACATCCAGATTCGCGTAGCGGGCGTTCCGCTCGATGAACTCGCGGCGGGGCTCCACCTTGTCGCCCATCAGGATGGTGAAGGCCTCGTCGGCCTTTTCGGCATCCTCCACGGTGATCTGCACGATCACCCGGTTGTCGGGGTTCATGGTGGTCTCCCAAAGCTGCTCGGGGTTCATCTCGCCGAGGCCCTTGTAGCGCTGGATCTTGGCGCCGGGCATCTCGGCGCTGAGGATAGCCATCTCGCGCTCGTTGTAGGCGTACTTCACGGTGCTGCCCTTCTGCAGCTTGAACAGCGGGGGCTGTGCGATGTACACATAGCCGCCCTCGATCAAAGGCCGCATGAAGCGGAAGAAGAAGGTGAGCATCAGCGTGCAGATGTGGCTGCCGTCCACGTCCGCATCGGCCATGATAAAGACCTTGTGGTAGCGCAGCTTGCTCACATCGAACTCCTCGCCGATGCCGCAGCCCAGCGCGGTGATAACAGGCATCAGCTTGTCGTTGCCATAGACCTTGTCCAGGCGGGCCTTTTCCACGTTCAGCATCTTGCCCCACAGGGGAAGGATGGCCTGAATGGCGGAATCGCGGCCCATCTTGGCGCTGCCGCCGGCGGAATCGCCCTCGACGATGTAAATTTCGGTCTTGGTGGGATCCTTCTCGCGGCAGTCGGCCAGCTTGCCTGGCATACGGCTGGTCTCCAGCGCGCTCTTGCGGCGCACCAGGTCGCGGGCCTTCTGGGCAGCGGCGCGGGCACGGGCCGCCTGGGTGGCCTTCTCGTACAGAGCCTTGGCCACGGCGGGGTTCTCCTCCAGGAACTCGCGCAGCTTGGAGTTGATCATACCGTACACAAGGGTGCGGATCTCGGTGTTGCCCAGCTTGGCCTTGGTCTGGCCTTCGAACTGGGCCTCGGTCAGCTTGACGCTGATGACACAGACCAGACCCTCGCGCACGTCGTTGCCGGTCAGATTGTCGTCCTTCTCCTTCAGGTAGCCCTTCTCCCGGCCGAACTCGTTGATGACACGGGTCAGCGCCGTCTTGAAGCCCTCCTCATGGGTGCCGCCGTCCGGGGTGTGGACGTTGTTGGCGAAACTGATGATCAGGTCGTTGAAGCTGGTGGAGTACTGCATGGCCACCTCGGCCAACGCATCGCCGGCCTGCCCCTTCAGGTGGATGACCTGGGGGTGCAGCACCTCGTTCTCGCGCTTCTTCTGCAGATACTCCACAAAGCTGCGGATGCCGCCCTCGTAGCACATGCTGTCGCAGCGCACGGGCTCCTCCCGCTCGGGGTCGGGGCGCTCATCGGTGAGGGTGATGCGCACACCGGCGTTCAGGAAGGCCTCCTCCCGCAGACGGGTGAGCAGCACCTCGTAGTCGTAGACGGTGCTCTCGGTGAACATTTCCGGGTCGGGCTTGAAGAGAACGGTGGTGCCGGTGGTCTCGCTGGTGCCGATCTCCTTCAGGTCGCCGTCGGCCACGCCCCGCTTGAAGCTCTGCTGGTACACCTTGCCGTTGCGGCGCACGGTGACCACCAGCCACTCGCTCAGGGCGTTGACCACCGACGCGCCCACGCCGTGCAGGCCGCCGGCCACCTTGTAGCCGCTGTTCTCGCCGCCGAACTTGCCGCCGGCGTGCAGCACGGTGTAGACCACGGTCACGGCGGGGATACCCAGCTTGGGCTGGATGTCCACGGGGATGCCGCGGCCGTTGTCGGTGACGCGGATCACGTCCCCCTCCAGGATCTCCACGGTGATCTTGTCGCAATATCCAGCCAGGGCCTCGTCGATGGCGTTGTCCACGATCTCATACACC
>JAFUQL010000236.1 GCA_017472375.1 Oscillospiraceae bacterium
GCCTTACATGCTACCATAAACCCAGCAGACAACTGAAAAAACGGAGGTCAACAGCTATGAGCACCAGAGAACAGCGCATGGAATGGTTCCGCCACGACAGGTTTGGCATGTTCATCCACTGGGGTCTGTACGCCATTCCGGCGCGCGGCGAGTGGGTGCGCAATCAGGAGGAGATCCCGGACGAGGTTTACCGTCCGCTGGCCGATGAATTCAACCCCGTTGACTACAATCCCGCCGAATGGGCGAAGCTGGCCAAACAGGCCGGCATGAAGTACGCCGTGCTCACCGCCAAGCATCACGACGGCTACTGCCTGTTTGACAGCCAGTATACCGATTTTAAATCCACCAACAGCCCGTGCAAGCGCGACCTTGTGCGCGAATTTCTGGACGCTTTCCGCGCCGAGGGGCTGAAGGTGGGCCTGTATTATTCGCTGCTGGACTGGAACCACCCCGACTTCCCCGCCGACAGTCGCCACGCCATGCGCAATCACCCCGAGGCCCGCGCGGGTGCACAGTTTGACCGCTATCTGGACTACATGCACGCGCAGGTGCGCGAGCTGATGACCAACTACGGCAGGATCGACCTTTTGTGGGCCGACTTTTCCTACCCTGAGCACACGGGCGAGGACTGGCGCGCCACCGAGCTTGTGCGCATGGTACGCAGCCTGCAGCCGCACATTCTGATGAACAGCCGTCTGGAATCCAGCGGTGAAGAACTGGGCTCCATCATGACCGACACCCCCACCGAGACCTCCGGCGATTTCACCTGCCCCGAGCAGATCATTCCCCCGCAGGGTCTGCGCACGCCCTCCGGCTGCAAGGTACCGTGGGAATGCTGCTGCACCATGAATAACAACTGGGGCTATGCTGCCGACGACAACGAATACAAGTCCGCTGATTTCCTCATCCGCCGGCTGGTGGAGTGCGTCAGCAAGGACGGCAACATGATCTTAAACGTCGGCCCCAATGCGCGCGGCGTGATCCCCGAGCGTCAGCAGCAGATCCTTCGCGAGATCGGCCAGTGGATGGCCCTCAACGGCGAAAGCATCTACGGCTGCGGCGCGTGCGACCTGCCCAAGCCCGAGTGGGGCCGCCTGACGCAGAAGGGCGACACCATCTACGCCCATATCCTCGAGCAGCCCATGTGCGCCATCAGCCTGCCCGGCATGGCCGGCAAGGGCAAGGACGCCCGCCGTCTGGCCGACGGTGCGGAGGCCTTCATCGTCAAAAGCTGGGTGACGCAGTCCTATCCCGACGATCTGTTCATCTCGCTGGACCGCGGCGGCGTGCGCACGGTGCTTTTGCCTGAAACGCCGGATTATGTGATCAAGTTTACCAAGTGCTGAAAAATTGGCCCCCTTGCAAAAGGGGGCTTTTTTATGTGCGTAGATGGCGGTGGCTGCGCGCCGCTGGCGGGGCGGGCTGGCTCAGCCCGGTGACTTTTCTAAGCTACGCTCAGACTCCTCTTCCGCTCCGCTCGGGCCAGAGGGATGTCTGGGGGGACCCCGCACCGGTCCCCCCGTGACACCCCTCTGGACTCCCCGTCTCCCCCCTTCCCGCGCCGGGGCAAAGCCCCGGACCCCCTGAGGTTGGTGACACTCATTCACTCTTATGACCCGGGCTTGGCCGGTGCATAGTCCGTCCTGCCGGCACGCTTCGCCGCCGGCAACGCAACAGGTTTGGTGCGTAACTGCACACAAGCGAGCCGGGAGGCCTATCGCCGACCGGCGGTCTGACCCACACAATCAGCAAAGAACAACACACCACCAAGCGAGCCGGGGCA
>JAFUQL010000237.1 GCA_017472375.1 Oscillospiraceae bacterium
AAACACCGTCAACAAGGCGCACCCCTGGTTCGACGCCATGCTGCGCGCCTACGACCGCAGCGTGCGTGTGTGCCTGAAGCATAAAGTTCTGCCCATTCTGCTGGCAGTGGGCCTCTTGGCGGCCTCGGCGTTCGGCGCTACCCGCATGGTCATGGTGCTGCTGCCGGAGATCGGCGGCAACCAGCTCTCGGTCACCGTGGTCCTGCCCGAGGAGACCGAGCGGGATGATGGCTACGCCGCCGCCGATGCGGTGATGGATGCCATCCTCACCGTGCCCGGCGTTGAGACGGTGGGCGCTATGTCCTCCGGCTCTATGGGCGGTATGCTGGGCGGCCTGGGCGTCGGTGCGTCCGAGGACTACTCCAACTATATGTTCTATCTGATGCTGGATGAGGACGGAAGTTCCCGCACCGACGAGGTCTGTGCGGAGATCGAGGCCAAGACCGCCGACATCCCCAATGCGGAAGTGCTGGTGTCCGATGGCGGTGCCATGGATCTGAGCGCTCTGAGCAGCACCGGCCTGCAGGTGAACCTGTACGGCGACGATCTGGATGATCTGCTGGCCGCCAGCGAGGATGTGATGGCTCTGCTGGATCAGGTGGAGGGACTCACTGAGATCAGCAACGGCCAGGAGGACGGCGACCCGCTGATCCATCTGGTCATCGACCGGGATGCCGCCATGCGGCAGGGGCTGACCGTGGCACAGATCTACCAGGAGCTGGCCGCTGAGCTGACCACTGAGACCACCTCCACCACCGTGACCATCGATCAGGAGGAGATGGATGTGATCGTGGTGGTGGATGAAGAGGATGCGCTGGTCCTGGACGGCCTGATGGACTTTGACTTCAAGATCAGCAAGACCGATGAGGAGGACGGCTCCACCTACACTGAGCATCACAAGCTGAGCGAGTTCGCCCGCCGTGAGGATGGCAAGGGTGTGGCCGCTGTGAGCCGCGAAAACCAGAGCCGCACCATGAGCGTGACCGCCGTCACCGAGGCGGGCTACAACACGACCCTGCTGTCCCGCGAGGTACAGGATCTGCTGGACGACTATCAGGCTCCCGACGGCATCGAGGTGGCCATCGGCGGCGAGAGCGTCAGCGTGAACGACATGATGTTCGAGATGGTGAAGATGATCGCGCTGGCCATCCTGTTCATTTATATGATCATGGTGGTGCAGTTCCAGAATCTGATCAGCCCCTTCATCGTCATGTTCACCATTCCGCTGGCCTTCACCGGCGGTCTGCTGGCGCTGATGATCACCGGCCGGCCTCTGAGCATTACCGGCATGATGGGCTTCCTGATGCTGGCGGGCGTCATCGTCAACAACGGCATCGTGTTCGTGGACTACGCCAACCAGCTGTGGAGCGCCGGTATGCCCAAGACCGAGGCGCTGGTGGCCACCGGCCGCACCCGTATGCGTCCCATTCTGATGACCACCCTGACCACTGTGCTGTCCATGAGCGTGATGCTGTTCAAGGATGACGCGGGCAGTGCCATGGGCAAGGATATGTCCCTGGTCATCATCGCGGGCCTGATGTATGCCACCCTGATGACCCTGTACATCGTGCCCGTCCTGTACGACATCATCTGCCGCAAGCCCCCGCAGAACATCGATGTGGGCGAGGACGACGTGGACGAGCTGCTGGACGATGCGGCTGAGTTCATGCAGCAGCTGGAGCAGGAACAGGCGGCACAGGCGGCCGCCGGGTCCGGGGCCGGCGCGGAGGATGACGAGGGAGATGACCCCGTGGGCACCATCTACCTGCAGTGAGCTTGGTGTCGCCGAAGAAAAGGAGGATCGCGATGGAACAGCTTTCACCGCAGAAGATCGCGATATTTGAGGGTATATTCAGTCTGACGCGGCAGGGGCGGGACCTGCAGACCGTCAAGGTACAGGAGATCGCCGATGCGGCGGGCATGGGAAAAAGCTCGCTGTACGAGCATTTTAAGTCCAAGGAGGAGATCCTCCGGGCGGCGGCGGAATACTGCCTGAGCCGTGAGCTGGATCAGATCCATGAGATCATCGCCCGGGCGGACGACTTCACCGGGATGCTGGATGGCAGTTTGGACTACCTGCTTGAGGTGATGACCCAGCGGGTGGAGCTCTATCAGGCCATCGGGCAGTCCCGCGCCGGGACAGACAAGGGCGAGTGCGGCCGTTTGTTCATGGAGGCGAACGGCGAGATCTGGAAGATCACCCAGGCGGGCGTGGCCTGCGGCAAACGGGATGGGATCATCTCCTCCGATCTGCCGGATCGGGAATGCATCTACATCATTCTGACGACTCTGCTGGGCTTTGCCATGGGATGCTTTGCCCAGAACAAACTGCCCGATACCGACCCGGAGGTGTTCCGGGAGATGTGCCGGGCCACCCGGGCACATCTGCTGCGCAGCCTTGCGGGGCCGGGCACCTGATGGTGTGCGGTATAGCCCTATGATTTGAAAAAAGCACCCGGCGGGATGTGCCTGGATCCAGGCCCCGCCGGGTGCTTTGTGCGATATATGGATATATTATGGGAGAGGCTGTGGGCAGATCCGATCAGCGCACCGGAGCATCCAGATACACCGGGACCGGGGCATCAATGGTCACGCTGTCCGGTGTGACAAGGCAGTCCACGGCATGGATCTCCACCCCGGCGGCTTGTGCCGCAGCCAGCGCGTGGCCGAAGGCTGGATGGGTGTCCCAGTTGGGGGCGAAGCTGTGCACATCCTTCATCTGGATAACGATGAGCACCGCACAGCGCCAGCCCTGCTGTGCCAGCGCGGTCAGCTCCTGCACATGCTTCAATCCCCGCTGGGTGGGCGCATCCGGAAAGCGGGCCAACCCGTTTTCCTCCAGGGTGCAGCCCTTTACCTCCACCAGCATGGGCGTTCCGGCCGATCTTGCGTAGAAGTCAAAGCGGGAGGCGCCCATGCGGTATTCGGCGCGCAGTTCGGTCAGCGGGCCAAGCCCTCCGGCGGCCAGCCATTCGCCCGCCGCCGCGTTGGGTGCTGCGGAGTCCATGTTGATGAGGAGCGTGCCCCGGTCAGTGGGTTTTTCCACCGCGATCAGGTCGTAAGGGGTCTTGCGGGCGGGGTTTTCGCCGGGGGTCAGCCAGACGGTGGCCCCGGGCCGCAGCAGCTCGGCACAACGGCCGGTGTTCTTTACATGGACGGTCACAGGGCCGTCTGCTGTTTCCGTGTGCGCCACAAAACGGTTGGGCCGCGCAATGAAGCGTGCCGGGATGACCTGACGATACTGCATGGTGTTTCCTCCGAAAACGGGTGTTTTAGGCACGCTTCGCCCGGGCAAGGCTGGAATAATGTGCCAGTTTTTTGTGCAAATATACGATATGTGAACAGGTTTACTTGACGAAATGACGAAGTGAGGGTATAATCTCACAGGTTGCCAAAACCAGACAAATGCGAATTTCAGACAGTGCCCGGGCAAAGCCCCCGGGGCGCTTTATATTAAGGAGAGATTTAAAATGAGCAAGATGGAGCAGACTTTGATCACTGCGGATAAATTTTACACCATCGCCAACGCCAATGGCAAGGTGCTGGAAGTGCAGAACGCCAGCTGGGAGAACGGTGCCCCCGTGCAGCTGTGGGCTTACGGCGGCTTTGAGGGTCAGCAGTGGTCCTTCGTGAAGGAGGGCCAGGGCGTGTACCGTATCTGCAACCGCGGCACCGGCAAGATGCTGGACCTGATCGCCTGCGGCGTGGTGGACGGCACCTGGCTGCAGCAGTGGGAGAACGCCAACGGTTCCAGCCAGCTGTGGGAGCTGGAGGCCACCAACGACGGCCGCTTCAAGATCAAGAGTGCGCTGTCCGGCAAGTGTGTGGATCTGGTGGGCATGATGGCCGGCGACGGTGCCCGTGCTCAGATCTGGCAGGATGTGGACGGTGAGAACCAGTTCTGGACCATCACCGAGGTGGAGTCCGAGCAGGCTCCCGTGGCTGAGGAGATCTCCGCGGTCGAGGCTGCCCCTGCGGTTGAGGAAGCCCCTGTTGTCGAGGAGAAGCCCGCCAAGAAGACCACCACCCGCAAGAAGGCCGTGAAGGCCGAGGACGGCGAGGAGGCCCCCAAGAAGACCACCCGCAAGAAGGCCGTGAAGACCGAGGACGGCGAGGAGGCCCCCAAGAAGACCACCCGCAAGAAGGCTGTGAAGGCTGAGGACGGCGAGGAGGCTCCCAAGAAGACCACCCGCAAGAAGGCTGTGAAGGCTGAGGACGGCGAGGAGGCTCCCAAGAAGACCACCCGCAAGAAGGCTGTGAAGGCCGA
>JAFUQL010000238.1 GCA_017472375.1 Oscillospiraceae bacterium
CGGTGGATGTACTGTGGCTGGACGGCATCGCCGACCCGGCTCTGGCCCGGCAGGTACAGGAGCGGCTGGAGGAGATTGACATTGACGCTATGCTGATGACCGGCAATCTGGAGCAGTATATCGTGAATGAGAATCACACCGCATTCCCCCTCACCGCCTACACCGAACGCCCTGACCGGTTTTGCGCCGGACTGGCGGAGGGAAGGGTGGGGGTGCTGGTGGACGGCATCCCCATGGGATGGCTGTTCCCGGCCACCCTGGACAGCTTTTTTCGCACCGGACAGGACCGAAGTATCAGCTGGGCGCTGGCCTCCGCACTGGCGGTGCTGCGCTATTTGTGTATGCTGGTGACACTGTTTCTGCCGGGGCTGTATGTGGGAGCGGTGCTGTTCCACCCCTCTCTCATTCCGGTGAAGCTCATGCTGTCCATCATTGCCGCCAAAGCCAACGTGCCCTTCGCCACGGTGACGGAGGTGTTAGTAATGCTGATAGCCTTTGAAGTGCTTCAGGAGGCCGGCCTGCGCCTGCCCAACTCCATTGGCCAGACGGTGTCCATTCTGGGCGGCCTGGTAGTGGGCTCGGCCGCGGTGGAGGCGAAGCTGGTCAGCCCGGCGGTGCTGGTGGTGGTGGCTATCGCCGGCATCTGCGGCTATACCGCCCCCAGCCAGGACTTTGCCGGGGCGCTGCGCATCTGGCGCTTTCTGCTCACCCTGGCGGCGGGGGTCTGCGGTCTACTTGGGCTGGTGCTGGGCGGCGTGGTATTGATTTATCGGCTGGCGGGAATGGAAAGCTTCGGGGTGGCCTATCTGACCCCCTTTGCCTCCAATGCGGGACAGCACAAAGAGGGGCACACGGTGCTGCGGCAACCGTTGACAAAGGTTAAGACACGGCCTGACTATCTCAACACAAAAAACAGGAGGAATCAGGGGTGAAAGGTCTGGTTTTGACAGCGCTGGCGCTGACTTTACTTTGCGGCTGCAGCCCCAATGCCCGGGAACCGGACAATCTGGCTCTGGTGCGGGTGCTGGGTGTAGACGGCGCCTCGCCTGTGACGCTGACAGCGGTATGCGGCGGCGTTGACCAGCAGGATGCCAGCCGTGGAAGCTGCCAGGAAGAGACCTTCGGCCTGGCTCGGGACAGGATGCCCTGGGTGGGAGAGGAAGAGTTAGCCCTCACCAGCGTCAGTCATCTGTTGGTGGGAAGGGATGCCGATTTGGCTGCTGTCCTTTTTGCGGTGCTGGAGGACCAGGAGATGGGCGCGTCTGCAAGGGTGTGGCTGGCAGAGGAAGGGGCGGCTGCGGCACTGGAGGACTGTAAAGATCCGGCGGCCGCGCTGGAGCTGCTGGTACAGCAGGGCGTTCAGGCGCCTACGGTGGCGGAGACCTTGGGGGCGCTGATGACGGATGGGAGTGCGATCCTGCCTGTGGTGGGGCAGGAGGGAGGACGTTTGATCTGGCGAGGGGAGGAACGGTGGGATGAGCAGTGAGACGCTGTCCGCCCGACAGCTGTCGGTGGCGGTGCTGGTGGGCGGTCTGTCCCATGCCGCCGCCCTGAGCGGAGGGGTAGACTGGCGCTGGGCCCTGGTATTTGTGCCGCTGAGTGTGGCCGTGGGGTGGCTGTTGCTGCGCAGAGTGGGGGACAAGCCTCTCTATTGCGGTGCAGGCGGCGGAATTTTGGCGGTGCTGTACAGCGGATGGGCAGTGGTGCTGATGGCGGTCGCCCTTCGCCGGGCGGCGGAGCGCATCCAAATCACTAACGCAAGCCGGGGGGATCAAATATGGATTTTGATCCTGATCACCTTGCCGCTGCTGTGGATAGGCTGGGGAAAAGCGGCGGCTTTTTTCCGAGCAGTGGAGATTTTTTGGTTTGCGGTGATCCTGCTGCTGGCCGCCATTTTTATTTTTGCCATTTCCCGCATGGAATGGCGATGGCTGCTGACACCGCTGGGGGACTGGCGGCAGTCCGGGGCGGCTATGGCGCTGACCTTGTC
>JAFUQL010000028.1 GCA_017472375.1 Oscillospiraceae bacterium
TCCGGACCGGGGGCTGGTGGATCCCTTCCACGGCATCGAGGACCTGCAGGCCGGGGTGCTGCGGGCGGTGGGCGACCCTGTCAAGCGATTTGAGGAGGATGCCCTGCGCATCCTGCGGGCGCTGCGCTTTGCGGCCAAATACGACCTGACCGTGGAGCCCGCCACCGCACAGGCCGCGCGGGATCTGGCGCCCCGGCTGTTCCATGTGAGCCGCGAGCGGGTGACCCAGGAGCTGTGGAGCCTGCTGAGCGCCCCGGACGGGGCGGCGGTGGCGCGCATCCTGGAGGAATTCCGCCCGGTGGTGCTGCAGGTGCTGCCCGAGCTGACCGCCTGCGTGGGCTTTGACCAGCGCAGCCTGTGGCATGAGTACGACGTGTGGGAGCATCAGCTCCGCACGCTGGCCGCGGTGGAGGGCATGGAAGGGGAGGACCTGCCGCTGGTGCGGTTGGCCGCCCTGCTGCATGACGTGGGCAAGCCTGCCAGCTGCACCCAGGACCCGGACGGCACCCGGCACTTCTGCGGCCACTGGGATGTGGGCGCGGACATGGTGCGGGGGATGCTGAACATCCAGCTTCGCCTGCCTGCCCAGGTTCGGGATGCAGTTGTGGACCTGGTGCGGATCCACGACCACCCCATGGAACCCACCCCCCGCACGGTGCGCCGGGCTCTGTCCTCGCTGGGAGAGCGCCGGGTGCGCCAATGGATGGCCCTGCACCGGGCCGATCTGATCGCCCACGGCCTGCCGGAGCAGCGCCGCCAGCGGCTGCTGGAGGAGCGGGACAAGACGGTGCGGTTCGCCGCCCTGCTGGAGGAGGAGCTGGCCCGCGCGGCCTGCCTGAACCTGCGGGATCTGGCGGTGAAGGGCAGAGACCTGATGGCGCTGGGCTTTGCCCCCGGGCCGCAGCTGGGCCACACCCTGAACGCGCTGCTTGAGGCCGTGCTGGACGAGCGGCTGGAAAACCGCCGCGAGCCCCTTCTGGAGGAGGCCGCACGGCTGCTGGCCGCCGGTCTGGCGCAATAAGTGAAATATAAGGCGCGGTCCTTTCGTATATAGGGTAAAAGAGCGAGCCTGCGAAAGGAGCGACCTGCCCATGAAAGCGAAACTATTGATCCTGCTGCCCTATCTTGGGGTGATGGCGGCTGCCTTTTATCTGCTGCCGCTGCTGATGCTGGACACCGGCTCCGCCATGCTGATCCTGCTGGTGGCGACGCCGCTGATCACCCTGTTCTGCGGCGTGGCCTGCGGATACCGCCATGGCTTTGGCTGGCAGTTCGCCGTGATGTCGGTGCTGCTGTTCGTCCCGACCCTTGCGGTGTTTTACAACATGACGGCGTGGGTGTACCCTGTCGCCTACGGTGTGCTGGCGCTCATCGGCACTGCCGCCGGTGCAGCCTGCCGCAGACGAAGCGACCGATAAACGGACAAAGCTCCCGCCCCGGTTTTTCCGGAGCGGGAGCTTTTTGTGTGAAGCGGGGCAAAACAAAAAAGCCAGGCGTGCACCGGGCGGCGGGGGATCAGACCCCGCCCGGGTGCCGCTGGCTTTTTTTGTGAGGAGCGCCCGACCACTGTTTGCGTATGGCCGGCGCTACGGAGGAAGAGCAGCCCGACCCCGCCCAAAGGGGGGCTGCACTGTGCGGTCAGGTGAAAGGAGTAATAACCTGTACCGCAATTATGGCGGATCAGCAAGGGCTTTACCGGGATGCGGCCCGGCTCCCCGTCCAAAGGTTAGCCATTGCTAATCTGGCATTATAATACCAAAGGCAGGGCGAGTTGTCAATGGCTAACTCGAATTTTTTTGTGAATTTTTTTCGGAGGATCTCCCACGAAAAACGCGCTTTTTTGGCGGAGTGCGGGGGGAGGGGCGGCGTCGGTGGACTGCTTCTTTTGCAAAAGTCCCAATTTGCCGCATTGCATCCCTTGGGAACACTTCCCCGAATTGGGACTTGTTAGTTTGCCGGTCGGCGCAGGGCCCGGCGGGTCACCGCGACCGCCGCCGCCCAGGCCAGCAGCGACAGGGCAAAGGGCAGCCGTGGGTCCAGGCTGTACACCAGCCCGGCAGCCGCCGCGCCCGCGATGCCGCCCAGCGAGTGGGTGGCCTGGTAGACGCCCATCACGGCGTTGCTGTCGCCGGGGGCGGCGCGGCTCACCACCAGCGCCTGCAGCAGCGGCAGGGCCAGCGCGTAGATGCCGCTGTACAGCACATACAGCGCCACAAAGGCCGCCGGTACGCCGCAAAACAGCGCCAGAGCGTTCACCGCCACGTTGGCCAGCAGCACCGCCGGCACACTGCGGGCCGGGTCGGTGCGGGTCTGCAGCCGCACGCAGAGGGTGCCGTTCAGGGCGATGGTCACCACCGCCACGCCGGCCTTGATGCCGCCGTTCCACACCGAGGTCAGGCCGTACTGGTCCTTGAGGTAGAAGTTGAAGCACTGCTCGTAGGCGTGGTGGCCCACGCTCACCAGCAGGATGCCCCCCAGCAGCAGCCACAGCAGCGGGGTCAGCAGCCCCCGCGCATCAGCCAGCGCCCGGAAGGGGTCGGCATCCCGCAGGGCCAGGGGCCGCCCGGGGCGGGGCTTCCAGGGGGTGTCGTCGGCGCACAGCACTGCGGCCAGCGCACCCGCCGCCGCCAGCGCCGCGCACTGCACCCCGAAGGCGGTCTCCACCGAGGCCAGACCCAGCACGCCGCCCACCAGATACCCGCCGGCGCTGCAGGCGTTCTGCAAGGTCATCAGGACGGCCAGCGCCCCGGCGCGGCGGTCGGGGCCGCTGACGTTGACCGTGTAGTTGTACAGGGCGGTGAACACGCCCCCGGTAAAGGCCCCGGCGAACATCCGCCCGGCGATGACCGCAGCCCCGGAGTGGGCCGCCGCGAACAGCACCTGCCCGGCGGCGTAGCCCCAGCAGCAGATCCACAGGATGCGCCGGGTGGGCAGGTAGGCGCACAGCCGGCCCCACAGCGGCGCGAACAGGAAGTTGGTGGTCAGCATGGCGGCCAGAGCCACCCCGAACAGGGAACTGTCCAGTCCGCGCTCCACAATGAGGGTGGGCGTGACCGGGTGCACGAAGTTGGAGGCCAGGTAATACAGCGCCGCAACGCAGAAAAACGGCACAAGGGAGGGGCGTTCGCCGGATCGTGACATAGGGGGGCTCCTTTCGGGAGGGATTTGTTTCATTATACCGCGGCCGGGCGCTGAGCCGCAAGGGCGGGCAGACGGGCGGCGGTTCGCCCGCGGCAGACAAAAAAGAGCGAAAAAGTTTTTTTGGATGCTTGACAAACGGCGGGGGTGATGGTAGTATATATGTGTTCCGCGTTGGTAGCTCAGCTGGATAGAGTGTCTGACTACGAATCAGAAGGTCAGGGGTTCGAGTCCCTTCCAGCGCACCA
>JAFUQL010000029.1 GCA_017472375.1 Oscillospiraceae bacterium
GGGGAGGAGGCCGTGAAATGTGTTCTCGATGCGAGTACAGGGAAACCGCCACCCTGCGGGGCGGCGGTCTTGTTTGAACAACTCAATGAAAATGCGTCCGTGCAGCGGATGCCATACTTCTTCACTCTTTACGATCACTTCTTACTTCTCCAAGATCCTGAATGCGGTTTCAGTGAACAGTGAAAAAGTAAAGCTCCTGAACGCGTTCGCATTCAGGAGCTTTGGTGCGAGGGAGGGGACTTGAACCCCCATGGTGTTTACCACACGCACCTCAAACGTGCGCGTCTGCCGATTCCGCCACCCTCGCATATAGAACGGTATGGGGAATACCCACGCCATGCTAAATATTCTAGCATACAGGTTGGGCAAAAGTCAACCCTTTTGTCCTGCAAAACAGGAAAAATCTGTGGCGCTCACTCGGCAGGCGGGAGTTCCTCCTCAGGGGAGAGCCGGGATACCTCGTCCAGCCGGCGCTGGATCTGCCGGGTGCGGACGCCCACCAGGTTTTCCAGCTCGGCGGATGCCTGATTCAGCCGCGCCTGCGTTTGCCCCAGCGCCCGGCCGAAGGTGTCGAACTCGGCACGCACCCTCCCCAGAACACGCCATACCTCGCCGGAGCGCTTCTGGATGGCCAGCGTGCGGAAGCCCATCTGCAGGCTGTTCAGCAGGGCCGACATGGTGGTGGGGCCGGCCACGATGACCTTGAACTCTTGCTGGATGCGCTGGCTCACGCCCCGGCGTACCACCTCGGCGTACAGGCCCTCCACCGGCAGGAACATCACGCCGAAATCGGTGGTGTTCGGCGGTGCGATGTACTTGTCGTGGATGTCCTTGGCAAAGCCGCGCACCCGGTGTTCCAGCTCCTTGGCAGCGGCTTCCACCCGGGCCGGGTCGGCCTCATCGTAGGCGTTCAGAAGATCCTCATAGGCGTCCGCCGGGAACTTGGCGTCGATGGGCAGCCACACCGGCTGATCACCGCTGCCGGGCAGTTTCAGTGCAAACTCCACCCGCAGGGTGCTGCCCGGGCGGGTGGCGATGTTTTCTGCGTACTGGTCGGGGGTCAGCAGCTCCTGCAGGATGGCTCCCAGCTGGACCTCGCCCAGAATGCCCCGGGTCTTGACGTTGCTCAGTACCTTTTTCAGGTCGCCCACGCCGGCGGCGAGGGTCTGCATCTCGCCAAGACCCCGGTATACCTGCTCCAGCTGCCGGCTCACCTGGCTAAAGCTGCGGTTCAGCGTTTCGTTCAGGGTCTTTTGCAGCTGCTGGTCCACCGTCTGGCGCATCTCGGTCAGTTTCTGGTTGTTGTCCGCCTGCAGTGAGGTCAGGCGGCTCTCCACGCTCTGGCGAATGTTCTGGAGCTGCTGCTCCTGAAGGGCGGAGTCGGCCTGCAGCTGCTGCGCCATCAGGGTGAGCTGTGCCAGAGTGGCCTTCTGCCCGGCGGCCTGCTGTGCGGCGAGCTGCTGGGCGGCCTGCTGCAGGTGGGAATCCTGGCGGTCGGCTGCGCGGCGCTGGGTCTCTGCCTGCTGCTGAGCGCCCTGAGTCAGAGTGGCATTCAGCTCCTGACGGGTCAGGCGGATCTCCGCCATCAGGTCCTGCCGGACCTTCTCCAGATCTTCCCCGGTGAGACCGGGCTCGGGGCGGCGCAGCAGGGCCAGCAGACTGAACAGACAGGCCAGTGCGGCCAGAATAAGGGTGGCGATCTCCATATTTTTCTCCTGTGGTTTTGGGATAAGCCGGGGCGGCGGGTCATAGCTATAGTATAGAGTTTTGACTGCGAGAAATCAACCGGAGGACATGGAGATGAAAAGGTCACAAAAAATGAAAAGATACGTTTGGCCGATTTTATGGGTCGCAGCTTGCCTGGCCCTGATTGCGGTGCTGTGGCAGCGCTGCTACGAGGCGGTGCCCGGCTGTACCCAGCAGGATCTCAAGACGGCGGCGGATGACTGCTGGGTAGAGACCCTTGCCCCGGCCAGTGTGGAGGAAACGGCGCGGCGGGTGTATCTCACCTTTGACGACGGCCCCAGCCCCACCACCGAGACGGTGCTGGACATTCTGAAGGAGGAAAACGTTCCCGCGACCTTTTTCGTCATCGCGGCCGAAAACAACCGGGAGTATCTGCCCATCCTGCAGCGCACAGTGGCAGAGGGGCATCAGATCGCACTGCACAGCTGCACCCATGAATACCGCCGGATCTATGCGGACGACACCGCCTATTGGGAGGACATCAAGGAGCTGCGCCAGCAGCTCGCTCCTTATGTGGATGCGGAGTCCATCCGGTGGCTGAGGTTTCCCGGCGGAAGCACCAATACAGTGAGTCACAAATACGGCGGCAGCGGCATCATGAGCACACTGAAACGGCAGGCAGAGGAGAAGGGATACCGCTATGTGGACTGGAACGTGTGCGCCGAGGATGCGGCCGGCGGGCGGCCCAGTGCAGCCGAGATCCTGCACAACGTGGTGGAGGATGCGCAGGGCAAGGATACCTGTGTGGTCCTGATGCACGACACCAAGGCCACAAAAACCACCGCTGAAGCCCTGCCGGACATCATCGACTGGTTCAGGGAGAACGGATATGAATTCTGCACCATCGACCAGATGCCGCCCCAGCAGAACGGCGGCGGTGGAGGTGGCGGCGGCTGACCCCGACAGGAAAATGGACAAATCGTAAACTTTTTGATAACTTGCAGGCTGGAAGATTGTAAACGCCCGCCGTAAGGTGTATCCTTTTGGTAGCTTTTCAAAGACAGACCCGCACAGCGGTGAAGGTCGGAAAAAGACAGAAAGGAACGCCGGTGCGCGAATCGTCCGCCGGTCTGGTATCGGGATGAGACGTACGCGACAGAGCAGCCGGATCGCCTTGGGCGGCATGATGGGAGCATTGGCCCTGACCATGATGCTGGCGGGCAGTATTATTCCCTTTGCCACCTTCTGTGCGCCGGCCATCGGCGGGGTGCTGATGCTCCCGGTGGTGATGGAGTGCGGCATGAAGCTGGCCTGGGTGATGTACGGTACGGTGTCCATTCTTGCGCTGATCCTGGTGCCGGAAAAGGAGATGGCGCTGGTGTTCGTGCTCATCCTTGGGCATTATCCGCTGGTAAAAGTTCATCTGGAACGGATCCGGAACAAGAGCCTGCGGATGCTGGCCAAACTGGCGGTGTTCAACGGCTCGGTGGCGGTGATGTACGGCCTGGTGCTGACCCTGTTCCCGATCCCGGAGCTGAGTGCAGAGTTTGCCGCGATGGGCACTGTGATGGTGGCTGTGCTGCTTGTAACGGCCAATGCGGCGTTTGTCGTGTACGACATGGCGCTGGTGAACCTGGCCCGGTGGTATTCCTATTGCATCCGGCCCAAGCTGCGCTTTCTGCGCTGAGACGAAGATCATACAGGCCGCTGCTCAGTGGGGCGGCGGCCTGTTTTCTATTTGTGAAGCCCGGCAGATTTAAGGATGCCGAATACAAAAAGAGCGTGTCCCGGTCTGCGGTATGCAGAAGGGACACGCTCGATTTTTTGTGCGGTCAGCCCTGAGCCAGCGAGGAGAAGTAGGGGTCGGCCTCCAAAAGTGCGGTCAGCCGTGCCTCGTAAGGGGCGATGGCTTCGCCACGGAAGATCCATGTGGCTTCCAATGTGTTGGACAGGCTGTACATGGTCATTACGATGCGGGTGCGCTGGGTGGTGTTCTCGGGCAGCAGGAAGAAGAAAGTCTGGGCAAAGGTGCCCTCCTCCAGCCGGAGCTCAGAAATGAGCTGCTTGACAGCGGCCACAGCGGTTTCGGGCAGGTCGTTGTTTTCCTCCAGATTCAGGTTGATGTAGAGGTATTCCAGGTTCATTCTGCGGGTCACCACCGCATTTTCACAGCCCTCCACCTTTCGGATCCGGGCCTCCAGCTCGTCCAGTTCCCGCTCCAGCATGGGGTAGGTGATGCCGCAGCTGGGCTCGCTGTTGAAAGCCTCCAGGTCGTTCAGCACGAACGTAGGCTCCAGCATGGTGAAGCCCGACGCGGGCAGGCAGTTTTCGTTGAGCAGAAGGACCAGCTCCTCGGCCAGCAGAGAGACCGAGCCGTCCTCGGTGAAGGTGCATACATCAAAGGTCACGCCCGCCTCGGAGACGGTGCCCCGCAGGATGGGCACCGAGCCCACAAACAGGGAGACCGTTTTGCCGGAGTGGTCCAGCAGCTTTTGGAATTCCCCGGCGGAGTAGCTGCCCTCTGCGGGAGGAACGAACAGGCTGAGGGTGCCGTCCTCGGCGGTGCGCAGCTCAAACTCTCCGAAGACGGTCCGATACAGGGAGACGGGACCGCAGCGCAGCTTGACGCTGTTGTTGTAGGTCAGCTCCAGAAGCTGGCGGTTCAGCGTGTCGGTCTCAATGCGCAGGGCTACAGACTGCTCGCTGAAATTGGTCGTGCCAAGGGCGTACGGGGTCTGGAGCAGGTCCAGCCGACCGGTGAGCCAGTGGATGAAATCGTACCATTCGCCGTAGGTCTTTTCAGAGTAAGTGGTAAAGACCGTCTCGGCGCACAGCCCCTCCAGCTGGCTCACATCCCGCTGGTATTCGCCGGGGGCATCAAAGCTGGAGACCGGCTGCCAGATGGCCTGGGCGCTCAGCGAGTAGAGAAACTCGGTGGGCAGGCAAGGAGTGGTCAGGCCGTGCAGCAGGAGCTGGTTGATCCGGTCGCTGTCGCTGAAGTACCAGCGCAGAACGCGGCCCTCCTCCTCCAGCAGGAATTGGGTGGAACCGAGGGGATAGGCGGCGTGGCCGCAGTCAAAGGCGAGGGCGGAATCCTCGCCCCAGAGCTGATAGACTTCCCAGAGCTCGGCGGCGGTGGTCTCGTCAAAGCGGAGCTCCAGATAGTCGTACTCCGCGGGGGCATCTTCCAGGATCAGTCCCTCCACAGGGCCGGCCAGCAGCTGCACCGACTGGATGTCTGCGCGGGAGATGGCCACCGGATCGGGGGCCTCCTGCCCGGGGTACAGGCTGTTCACATGGGCGAAGTACAACTCCAGCGGGCGGGTCACGCCGCTGAGCAGCAGGGTATCCACCTGATTGGGCGTCCAGTCCTCCAGCTGTTCCAGCGAGAACTGTGCCATCAGTTGGCCGCCGGAGGAGGTGAGCTCATAGCCGTCTTCGCCGAAAAGCACGTCCATGCGTGCGGTGATCAGCTTCTCAGCTTCGTAGAACTCCTTGGTGGTGGTGCCGTCCAGCGGCTCCAGGAACAAGGTCATGGTGGTGTCGGCTGCGCTGGGCGCTGCGATCGGTTCTGCGGTGGGCGCAGCGATGCCCTGCGATGCGGCGGGCGCTGTGGAGCGCCCCAGGAACAGCCCGGCACACACCAGCAATACTGCAGCGGCCAGCACACCCAGCAGGGCGTACTTTTTCCCGGGTCGGGAACGGACCGGCGCGGCGGTGGGGAGGGGCTCGGACGGTGTGGCATCTTCGCGGCCCAGGAAGGCCAGAAGGGTGCGGGCCAGTTCGGCCGCCTTTTCGGTGTGGCGGTTGGTGGCGTCCATCCACTGGCAGTCGGCCAGATGGTAGCGGAAGCTGCCGTTCAGATCGGCGTTGTCGATGCGGACGGGCACCAGACAGTCGCAGTGGTTCACCGCAAGGGTGATCTCCTTGGGCACCTGCTTGGAGGCCACCGAGCTCTCGCTGACGATGACCACGAACACCCGGGCCTGTGCGATGGCCTGATCGATGGCTTCCGCCCACTGGGCGCCTTCGGGGATATTGCGGGGGGCGATCCAGCAGGAAACGCCGTGGCGCTCCAGCTCGGCCACAAAGGTGTGGGCCACCTCCCGGTCTTTTACGCTGTAACTGATGAATACATCGGTGGGATTGGATGTCATTGGATCTTCCTCACGATCAAAACAGGCCGAAGAGCTGTGTCTGCGGCCGTTGCTTTTTTATTCATTATAGAGGGCGCAGGCGCCGTTTGGCAAGAGTACACCGCAGTGCAGCCGATGATTTTGCAAGTGGCGCCGAAATTGCGCAGGGCGGTGTTGACAAAGTGAGTTAGCAGTGGTAAACTTAACATCGTTAAAAGGTTAGCGAATGCTAATTGGCGGGCGGTGACGGATGCAGTCAGAAACAGATGCCCGGGGGCAGAATGGATCTGCGATAGGCGGGCACCGTGGGGAACGACTGCGGCGGCCCGCTGTTTTTACACGAGTGAGAGAGGAGGCATGGCGGTATGGAAGCACTAAGCCCGGCGGGCAAGGATTATCTGGAAGCTGTGCTGACTCTGGAACAGCAGGGCGAGCGGGTGCAGTCGGTGGATCTGTCCCGCCTGATGGGGGTGACCCGTGCCAGCGTGAGCCGTGCTGTGGGCCAGCTTTGCGAGGGCGGTTACCTCGAGATGGAGGGCCGTACCCTAAAGCTGACCGAACCTGGGCGCCGCGCCGCCGAGGATGCCCGGGAAAAACAGCGTTTTTTCGAGCAGATGCTGCTGAATGCGGGGGTGGGTGCGGCCCGTGCCCGCCTGGATGCCCACCGCATCCGCCATGCAGTGAGTGAGGAGAGCTACCTGCGGCTGAAGGCACAGCCGGGGATCTGAATCAAACTTTGCAAGCCCCGGCCGGCGGATGCACGGCGGGGCTTTTTTGCGCGGCGCATAACAGGACTCATCCCATGGGATGA
>JAFUQL010000239.1 GCA_017472375.1 Oscillospiraceae bacterium
ACCCCTTTTGCCGCGTCGATGACCATGACGGCGCTGTCCGCCGCCATCAGGGTGCGGTAGGTGTCCTCGGAGAAGTCCTGGTGGCCGGGGGTGTCCAGAATGTTGACACACTTGCCGGCGTAGTTGAACTGCAGCACACTGCTGGTGACCGAGATGCCGCGCTGCTTCTCGATCTCCATCCAGTCGCTGACGGCGTGGCGTGCGTTCTGCTTGCCCTTGACGCTGCCTGCCTGCTGGATCGCGCCGCCGTACAGCAGTAGCTTCTCGGTGAGGGTGGTCTTGCCCGCGTCGGGGTGGCTGATGATGGCGAAGGTGCGTCTCGCCTCGATTTCCTGCCTCATGTTCGCCATGAAGGTGGTTCACTCCTCTTGTTTTATGGTGTATCCGGCCGCCTGAAAGCGGCCCTGTGGAAAAATTCGCATACACATTTATTCTAAACGAAAGGGCGGAGATATGCAAGGGGGAAGCCCTGCCCGCCGAAGAAAAAAGCCGCCCGGCCGGGCGGCTTTTGCTGTGGTCACAGGTCGATGTACTCCACCGCGCTGCCGTGCGCCCGCAGCAGGCGCACCAGATCGGCGGTGTGCAGGTACACGGTGGCGGTGTTCTCGCAGGGGTGCACCGCGATGCGCCCGCCCTCGAAGTACCGGTCGAGGAACACCCGCACGGTGCGGGTCTCGTCGCTCAGGATGCCGAAGGGGGTCACTGCGCCCCGGGTTAGCTTCAGAAAGCGCATCAGGTCTTCCTCCGAGGCGAAGGACAGCTTGCCCAGCCCGGCCTTCTCCTCAAAGTCCCGGATGCTCAGCGGGCGGTCGTCTTTGGCCACCAGAAGGCAGTAATTGCGCTTTTTCTTATCCCGCAGGAACAGGTTTTTTGCGCCCAGCTCCGGCTCGGGAAGCCCATAGGACAGGATGTCCTCCACCGTGTAGGCGGGCGGATGTTCAAACAATTGGTATTCCACGCCCTGCCCGTGCAGCAGGGCACACAGTTCGGTCCGGTCCATGTGCACCTCACCCGCCGTATTTGGCGCTCAGGCTTCTGGAAAGCTCGGCCATCTGGGCGCGCACCGAGGCGGGGCTGAGCACCTCGATCTCATCCCCGAAGCCGCACACCCAGCCCAGGAACTGCCCGCTGACCACCACCGGAACGGTCAGATGGAAGCTGTCGTCCTCCTGGGGCACCAGCACCACGCCGCTGCCGAAGCGGTCCAGCATCACGCCCACCAGACTGTTTTTGCACTGCAGGGTCACCCGCTGCTCCACGCCGCCGAACATGCCGAACCGCCGCCCGGTGTAGGTGGACAGGTCGATGGCCCGGAACTCCTCCTTGCCCTCGCGGGGCAGGTCGGTGATGGCGGGGCCGCGCATTTTGTCCACCCGGTAGTGGCGGATGCCGCCGTCCACAAAGGCGATCAGGTAATACTTCGAATCCTCCCAGGCCAGCGCCCAGGGGCTGACCTGGTAGAGAGCGCCGTTCTTTTTGGGCACCTTCTTCTTGCTCAGGGTCCACTCCATGTACTGGAAGGTCACCTGGCGGTCCTGCGCGATGGCGGTGTGCAGGGCATCCACCGCGTAGTAGATGCTCTCGTTCATGGTCTTGACCCGGCCGGATACGAACACCTGGCGCTGCATCTGGCGGGCCTGGTGCTCGCTGGCGAGGGTGCCCAGCTTTTTGATGAGCAGCTCGCTCTTTTTGCGGGTGATGAACTGGCTGGCCTGCACCGCGTCCACCAGCAGTTTCAGCTCGGGCAGCTCAAAGGTGCGGCTGGCCAGATAGTAGCCGCCGCCGCGCCCGCGGCTCAGTTCCACCTCCACGCCGGCCTTTTGCAGGGCCTCGATGTCGCTGTAGATGCTCTTGCGCTCGGCGGGGATGCCCTCCCGCTCCAGCTCGCTGAGGAGCTGGGGCACGCTGAGCATATGTTCCTCGTCGGTCTTGCGCTCGAAAATGGATTTTAAAACCAGAAGCTTAGCCTTCTGTCCCTCGTTGCGGGGCATATGGGGCCTCCTTTGCTCTTGTGATGGGGGTCACTGCTTCTTGTCGAACACCGCCCGCCGCTGGGTGGACAGGCGGAACATGGCCTCAAGGCTGTCCCGGTCGTCCTCCACCAGATGCTGCCGCAGGGTGTTCAGGGTGGCGGTGAACTGGTCGATCTGCCCGATCAGATGGTCCTTGTTCCACAGGAACAGCTCGGCCCACATCTTGTCGTTGATGCGGGCGATGCGGGTCAGGTCGCGGAACGAGTCGCCGGTGTACTCCGCGAGGCTGCCGTTGTCCTCGGCGCACATCAGGCTCACCGCGATGGCGTGGGTGAGCTGGCTCACATAGCCGATCATATGGTCGTGCTCGGCGGGGGTCAGGGTGGTGATGTGCCCAAAGCCCAGGGTCTCGGCCAGCTCCCATGCAAAGTCGACGCCCGCCTGGGTGTTGCGCTCGGTGGGGGTGACGATGAAATTGGCGGGGGCAAAGTCCACCATGTGGGCGTTCTGCACGCCGCTGACCTCTTTGCCGGCCATGGGGTGGCTGCCGATGAACTCCACCCCCTCGGGCAGGAGCGCCTGCACCTTGTCCACCAGGCCGGTCTTGACGCCGGACACATCGGTGATCAGGCAGCCGGGGCGGAACAGATGGCCGTACTGCTCCACCCAGTCCAGCAGAGTGGTGGGGTACAGGCCGAACACCACATATCCGGCCTCCCGGATCAGCGGCTCGAAGTCGTGGGTGGCGCCCCGCTGGATGTACCCCTCGTCCAGCGCGTAGCGGATGGGGCCCTCACTGCGGTTGATGGCGTCCACGGCGAAGCCCGCCTTGGTCAGGCCGATGGCATACCGGCCGCCCAGCAGGCCAAGGCCCACGATGAGCACCCGTTTCGATTTGTCCAGCATTGGATGTGTTCCTCCGAAAATTGCGTTGATGCGTCAGCAGGAAGCGTCGCGGTTGGCGGCGCCCAGGCCCGACTGCATGTCCAGAAAGAAGGTGGGCCAGCTCTTGGTCACTGCGCCCGCGTCCTGCATGAGGGCGGGGGCCCCGGCGGCCCATGCGGCCACCGCGCAGGCCATGGCCACCCGGTGGTCGTTGTGGCTGTCCAGCGGTTCGGCGGGGGTGGAAAGGCGGCCGCCCAGCCCCTGCACCGTGACCGTGTCCCCGTCCGCCAGCACGGTGCCGCCGAACTTGGCCAGCTCCTGCTGCATCACGGCGATGCGGTCGCTCTCCTTGATGCGCAGGCGGCCGGCGTTTTCGATGCGGGTCTCCCCTTCGCAGAACAGGCCCAGCACCATCAGGATGGGGCCCAGATCCGGGCAGGCGGCCAGGTCGATGCAGGTGGACTTCAGGGGCGCGGCGCGGAATTCGGCGCATCCGTTTTCAAAGGTGAAGTCCGCCCCGCAGCGGCGCAGGATGTCCAGAATGGCCGCGTCCCCCTGCAGGGAGTCCGGGCGCAGGCCGGTCACGGTCACGCCGCCGGTGATGGCGCCCAGCACGGCGGGAAAGGCCGCCTGGCTGTAATCCCCCTCCACGGTGTAGTCGCAGGGGCGGAACCGCTGGCCGCCGGGGATGATGAGGCGGTTCTCCCCCTCCCAGCGGGCGGTGACCCCGAAATCCGCCAGTGCGGAGAGGGTCAGGTCGATG
>JAFUQL010000240.1 GCA_017472375.1 Oscillospiraceae bacterium
CTCCCCGCGCCGGGCAGCGGTATGGCCGCTGGACCGTCCTGTCTGAGGCGGCGGACCCCGACGGCCGGTGGCTCTGCCGCTGTGACTGCGGCACCCAGCGCACCGTGGCCGACCGAAGCCTGCGGTATGGGCTGTCGGCAAGCTGCGGCTGCGGCCCCCGCGACACCGCCGCCAAAGCCCGCGCCCACGACCTCTCCGGCCAGACCTTCGGCCGCCTGACCGCGCTGGGCCCCTCTGCCCGGAAGCACAAAAACGGGGTGTGGTGGCAGTGCCGCTGCGCCTGCGGCAGCACCTGCGAGGTGTCGGCCACCCTGCTGGTGAACGGGCGGCGCACCCACTGCGGCGGCCCCGCCCACGCCTGCGAGCGCGCCTACGCCTACCGGGACATCACCGGCCAGCGGTTTGGGGCACTGGTGGCCCTGCACCCGCTGGAGGGCCGCAGCCCCAGGGGCAGCGTGCTGTGGCGCTGCCGGTGCGACTGCGGCACCGAGGTCGACTGCTCCTACAACGACCTGGCCTATGCCAACCAGAAGAGCTGCGGCTGCCTCCAGCGGGCCCACAAGGCCTCCCTGTACCAGAGCCTGACCCATGTGGACGGCACCTCGCTGGACATGCTGAAAAGCGACCGGCTGCCCGCCAACAACACCACCGGCGTGCGGGGCGTGTACCTGATCCGGGGGCGGTATGTGGCGCGGCTGGTGTTCCAGCACCGTGCCTACCGGCTGGGCAGCTACCCGGACCTGGCCAGCGCCGCCGCTGCCCGCCGCCGCGCCGAGGAGCAGGTGTACGGCAGCACCGTGGCCTACTACGCCCGCTGGAAGGCCCGCGCCGATGCCGACCCCGCCTGGGCTGCCGCCAACCCCATCCGGATCCAGGTGCAGCAGGGCAGCGAACACGACCTGTGCGTGACCTTCTCGCCCGCGCTGTGACCCCAAAAACACAAAAACACCCCTGCACGCCGTGCAGGGGTGTTTGCCGTATAAAGGGGGATCAGTCCTCCGGCTCAAGCTGGCCCAGCAGCTTGTACAGGATGCGGTACAGCGAGGCAGCCTCCTCCGGCTCCAGTTGGGTGCAGCGGGCGATCTGCCCCGGCACCGACAGGGCGTGCTCCCGCAGGATCTCGCCCGCCACGGTGAGGCTCACCACCAGGTTGCGCTCGTCTTCGGGCATCCGGCGGCGGGTGAGCAGGCCCTTGGCCTCCAGCTTTTTCAGCAGGGGGGTCAGGGTGCCGGAATCCAGATACAGGATGCGGCCCAGCTCCTTGGTCGTCACCGAGCTGCGCTCCCACAGCACCAGCATGGTGATGTACTGGGTGTAGGTCAGGCCGAGCCCGTCCAAAAAGGGCTTGTACTGCTTGATGATCTCCCGCGAACAGGCGTACAGCGGGAAGCAGAGCTGATTTTCGAGCTTCAGGGGGGCGTATTTCGGTTCGTCCATGGGGGCCTCCGGGGTGTTTTTTTGAGCGTTGATGCGGTGCTGATGTCGTTAAATGCCGGGAACTCAAAACATTTAGAGCAATTTGATTGCACAAAATCGTTCTAAAATTTTGCAAAAAAAACAACGATGCAGCGATGATACTGCGATAGTGCATGAAATGCATGGACGGTGTGGCCATGCGATCTCTGCAAAGAGGTCACACGGCCCGCCCAGCGCCGGGCCAGGCGGCGTCCGGTGCGGCCCTTGCCTCTTACAGCTTCATTTTACCACGAACTGCGCATCCGCTCAAGGGGATAAGCGCCGGGTCACAGCAGCGCTTCCACCTGGGCCCTGACCTTTTTCAGCGGGGTCATGGGCTCAAAGCGGGAGACGATGCGGCCCTCCCGGTCGATGAGGAACTTGGTGAAGTTCCACTTGATGTCGCTGCTGGTCTTGAAGCCGGGGGTGCCTTTCAGCATCTGGGTCATCATCAGGCCGGCGGGGTTCCGGTCGAACCCATCAAAGGTGGTGTTCCCGGTCAGCCAGCGGAACAGGGGCGCGGCGTTCTCGCCGTTCACGTCCACCTTGGCGAACTGGGGAAAGGTGATGCCGAAGCGGCCGGTGCAGAAGGTGTGGATCTCCTCGTCGCTGCCGGGGGCCTGCTCGCCGAACTGGTTGCAGGGGAAGTCCAGGATCTCGAAGCCCTGGGCCTGGTAGGCCGTGTACATCTCCTGCAGCTCGGTGTACTGCGGGGTGAAGCCGCAGCCGGTGGCCGTGTTTACGATCAGCAGGACCTTGCCCCGGTGATCGGCCATGGAGACCTGGCGGCCGTCGGCTGCCTGGATGTTGATGTCGTAAAGGGTCATGAAAGTACCTCCTTGTGGTATTCTGCGTACAGGCGTTGTACAGGCGTTTTAAATCAGTTCACAGGGCATTTTCTTTAGATTGATTGTACGCAATTTAATTGAGAAAGTCAAGACGAAAAAGCTCGTTGTGATGGAGAAATTCGCAAAATCGAAAAAATACGCAGAAAAACGGGGCAACGGCCCGCAATGACCGCAGGGGCCAGGCCGAAAGGGCACAAAAAAGCCGCCCTGCGGCGGCAGGGCGGGCAAGGAGGGCGTTCACAGGCAGTGGGGGCAGCCGTCCTCCCGCATGGCGTCGAGGCAGGCGTCCTCCAGGAAGGCCGCGTCCTCGGTGACCGTGATCGGGGCAGTGCCGTCGGTGTGCTGGATGCGGGTGAGGCGGCCTTGCTCAAACAGGAAGTACCAGCGGTAATAGCGGCTCTCGCTGCGGCCGTCGCAGTCATCAAAGCAGGAAAAACGCTCGACGTAGCGATAAACCACTCGTCCGTAGCAGTCCAGATACCAGCCGGAGGGCAGGCCGGGCTTGCGCTGGGCGCTGAGCTGCTGCAGCGAGAGGTACGGCCGGCCGGCGGCGGTGAAGGGCAGCCCGGAGGCAAAGGTCAGGGTGCGCTCGGCAGGGGTGCGCACCGCGCCCTGGGGGCCCTGCCACTCCACGCCGTGGGCGGCCAGGGAGATGAGCGGGTAGCGGAGGGGCTTGAAGGCGCTTGTGGCCTGCATGGCCCAGCGGGGAGCAGGCTGCTCCGGCCAGTGGTCGGCCACGGGTGGGGGCTGCGGGCGGTTATGATCGGACATGGGGGCCTCCTTTCCGGGGATGGGTGGGCGTTTCTGCGCGGCGCAGAGCGGCCTGTATGCTGTGCGGCTTTGGTGTGAATTGTATACGATTCGTATTATTTAAGGCGAAATATACAGAAATATGGCGGGATCGGGACGATCCTGCGGTGAGATCGGGATGCGGCATGGGGCCGCACGGGCCGGGCAGTGTGTAGGGCGGGGGACTGCACCCTGGCACACCGCCGGTGGGAGTATGGAGCAGGC
>JAFUQL010000241.1 GCA_017472375.1 Oscillospiraceae bacterium
CCTCGCTTCGCTCGGCCACCTTCCCCCGGAGGGGGAAGGCTTTTACTGTGACGGTTTTGACCTTCGCTTTTAACGTAACATCGTGGCAAAAACGACAAGCAACACCGCCACAAAAAGGCTGCCCCCACTTGTGGGGGGAGCTGGCACGCGTCAGCGTGACTGAGGGGGGCACCGTTGCGGCTTCTTTACTTTTAAGAATCTCTCAAATTCAAATTTGTCCGTCTGCCCAAAAGACTCTATCCGAAAAGAATCAGGCTCCACCCTTTCGGGCGGAGCCTTGGTCCATGCCGTGATCTGCGCAGATCGATCCTGTCATTCTCAGCGCTCGTTGCTGCCGATCCAGTAACACCCGGCGCCGATCACAGCCGCCAAAAACTCGATCGCCCTGAGATACATCTCATATCCATGCCAGCCAAGGATAGGACCGGACAGCAGGTAGATCCCTGCAAAGACAGCGACCGAAACGATCGCCCGTTTCATCGTGCGGTTCATCACGCAAACCTCCTCCCCCAATGATCCACTTTTTTACATTCTACAATATTTTGGAGCCGCTTTCAACGCGCCATGGATCGACCGCCCTATGCGCTCCCCCCGTTTTTTGGCTGAACTCGCCCGTTTGAAATTATGATAGGTCACCCGCCCGCGGGATGCAATAAAATCGCCGGTCGTCTCGTTTTACTTGTAAACAAAGGGCCG
This sequence comes from Oscillospiraceae bacterium, assembly GCA_017472375.1. Classification (GTDB taxonomy): domain Bacteria; phylum Bacillota; class Clostridia; order Oscillospirales; family Ruminococcaceae; genus SFJ001. Next base: position 697 of record JAFUQL010000241.1, read on the forward strand.
CGCGGTCCTGCGCTGCCCGCAAAAAGGAGGTCTCACCCATGATCCTCTCCTCGTTCAGCTCCGTCCTCGACCTGCTGCTCACCCCCGCCGCGGCGGTCATCGCCCTGCTGCTGGCTGTGCTGTGCGCCCTGCTGCTGCGGGGCGGGCGGCTCTGGCTCTCCGGCGGCAAAAAGGCCGCCCTCTCCATCCTGCTGGGGGGCTGCATAATGTATCTCGTATTCCTCATCGCGCTGGTGTTTCTGTTCGACAGCGCACCGCCTGCTCCGCCCACGCCCCTGCCCTGAGCCGGCTTTTCCAAACCAGACAAAACGCACCCGGGACAAGCTTCGTCCCGGGTGCGTTTTATCGGGTGTACGGATCGGCCTCGAGCGCCCCGGTCAGTCCTCCTGCACCCGAGCCGCGCCCTTTTTCAGGGCCTGTGCCGTGCGGAACTCCCGAATGGCATCCTTGATCATACGGCGGGCGGTCTCGTGATCCACGTCCTTGAGCTGGGCGCCGGCCATGGTCAGGTGGCCGCCGCCGCCCAGGGCCTCCAGAATGACCTGCACGTTCACCGCGCCCATGCTGCGGGCGGAGATGTTCACGCCGCCGTTCTTCTCCACCGCCACAAAGCTGGCCTCGACCCCCTCGATGGTGAGCAGGTCGTTGGCGGCCTGGGGCACCGCCACCAGCGCCTTGGGCGGCAGCTCGGCGGCCACCGCCACCGCACAGCCCATGTAGATCTCGGCGCACTCCACAAGGCCGGCCTTGGCCGTGTACTCCTCCAGGCTGGTGGAGAACATGCTCTTGACCTCCTCAGTGCGGGCGCCCATGCGGCGCAGCCAGGCGGCCGCCTCAAAGGTGCGCACGCCGGTGTGCAGGGCAAAGTTGCGGGTGTCCAGCATGATGCCCGCCAGCAGAGCTTCGGCTTCCAGCTGGGTGGGCTTGTCCCCCTTTTCGCCGGTGTACTGCAGCAGTTCGCTCACCAGTTCACAGGCCGAGGAGGCATAGGTCTCCTGATACCACACGGCGGCGTTCTCAATGGCACCCACCGCCCGGCGGTGGTGGTCGATGACCGCCACCCGGCTGCACTGCTGGTACAGCTCCCGGCTCTCCAGCATATGCACCAGGCAGGTGTCCACCACCACCAGCAGGGTCTTTTCGTTCACAGCCTCCCGGGCCAGATCCGGGTCAATGAAGCTGTCCCCCAGGCCGGCGTCCTCAAAGCGCTGGATCAACCCCGGTGCCAGCGTGGCATTTTTGCGGATGGCCACCGCCGCGGGCACGTCGTAGATGTGGCAGATGCGCAGCACACCCAGAGCGGCGCCCACGCTGTCCAGATCGCTCATGCGGTGGCCCATGATCAGCACGCTGTCGCTCTCCCGGATCATATTGGTCAGGGCGGCGGCCACCATGCGGCTGCGCACCTTGCTGTGCTTCTCGATGCTGCGGGACACACCGCCGTAGAACTCGAAGCCCTCCTCGGTCTTGATGGCAGCCTGGTCACCGCCCCGGCCCAGCGCCATATCCAGGCTCTGGCGGGCGCGCTGCTGGCACTCGGCCAGCGTACCGCCCCGGCCCACGCCGATGGACAGGGTCAGGCCCACGTTCTCATCCAGCACACGCATCTTGTCCAGAATGTCGAACTTACCGGCGATCATCTCGGTCAGGTGCCGCTCCTCCACCACCGCCACATAGCGGGTGCTGGCCACCCGGCGCAGAAAGCCGGTGGTGCGGCCGATGTAATTCTCCAGCAGCAGGTTCACACCCTCCAGCAAGCGCGCCCGCTGGGATTCCTTCAGGTTCTCCATCAAAAAGTCCGAACCGTCCACCTGGAAGATCATGTACACAGGGCGGGTGGCGTAATACTCCGCCGCCTCCTCGCTCAGCCGGGTGATGTCCACCAGCCACACGATGGTCAGCTCCTCGCTGCGCTTCACGCTGGAGGCATACACCCGCCAGCGGCGGCCCTGCCGCTCCAGCTCCTGGCCGCCCGTCTGCCGGCAGGTGTGTATCTCAAGGCCGGGCAGCACCCGGCTCACCGGCTGCAGCACATAGTCGTGGGAGCACATCAATTCCTCTTTGAATGCCTCGTTGTACCACAGCACCGTCTTGCCGCCCAGCAGCATGGCAGGGGTGGGCATGCCGGCCAGGCTGTACTGCACCTCGCTGCCCTCAAACGCCCCGCCGGACAGGCAATGGGTGATGAGCGAGCGCAGCCGCACACCCCACAGCACCAGCAGCACTGCCACAAGAATGGCAAGCGCCAGCACCGCCAGCAGCAGAATGGGTCTTTGAAGGGCCACCACGACCCCCAGCGCCAGCGAGGTCACCGCCAGCACGATCAACAGGATCTCAAGTTCGCCTCTCGGCTTCGGATCGGAATTCATAAACGTCCGCGCCTCCTTTTATGAAAAATCGGCCGGCCCCGCGCGGGGACCGGCCGATGCCTGTGCATAAAACGGTCAGACCTCCATCAGGATGGGGAGGATCATGGGGTTGCGCTTGGTCTTACGGTAAATATAAGAGGAGAGGGCCTCCCGCACGCGGGTCTTGACGCTGTTCCAGTCGCGCACATGCTCGGCGGTACAGCGGTCGAAGGTCTGCTCCACCAGATGGCGGGCGCCCTCCATCAGCTCCTCGCTCTCGCGCACATAGACGAAGCCGCGGCTCACCAGGTCGGGGCCGGCCAGCACACGGCCGGTGGAGGCCTCCACCGTGGCCACCACGATCACCAGGCCGTCCTCGCTCAGGTGGCGGCGGTCCCGCAGGACCACGTTGCCCACGTCGCCCACGCCCAGGCCGTCCACCATCACGCTGCCGGCGGTCACCGACTCGCCGATGCTCAGGCCATCCTTCGAGACGAACAGGCACTCGCCGTTCTGGCCGATGTGGATGTTCTTGGGCTGCATCCCCAGCCGCAGGGCAGTCTCGGCGTGGCGCTTCAGGTGCTTGTATTCGCCGTGTACCGGCATAAAGTACTTGGGCCGGGCCAGGGTCAGCATCAGCTTCTGCTCCTCCTGGCAGGCATGGCCGGAGACGTGCACGTCGTACATGCTCTCGTAAATGACCTCGGCGCCCAGATGCAGCAGAACATTGACCACCTTGGTGACTATCTTCTCATTGCCCGGAATGGGATTGGCCGAGATGATGATGAAGTCGCCGGGGCCCACCCGCACGTTGCGGTGGCTGGCGCTGGCCATCCGGGACAGGGCGCTCAGCGCCTCGCCCTGGCTGCCGGTGGTGATGAGCACCACCTGATCAGGCGGATACTTGTTGATCTCCTCGATGTCGATGAGGACCCCCTCGGGGGCGTGCAGGTAGCCCAACTCCATGGCCATCTGGGTGTTGCCCACCATGCTGCGGCCGTTCACCGCCACCTTGCGCCCGTTTTCCACCGCCAGGTCGATGATCTGCTGGATGCGGTAGATGTTGGAGGCAAAGGTGGCCACGATGATCCGCTTGCGGTCTGCCTGGCGGAACAGGCTGCCGATGCCGGCGGCGACCTTCTGCTCGGTGGCGGTGTAGCCGGGCCGCTCCGAGTTGGTGGAATCGCTGAGCATCAGAAGCACGCCCTTGTGCCCGTACTCGGCGATGGTGGCCAGATCGGTGGGATCGTCCGACAGGGGGGTGTAGTCGATCTTGAAGTCGCCGGTCTGCAGGATCACGCCGGCGGGGCACTCGATGGCAAAGCCCACCGAGTCGGGAATAGAATGGTTCACATGGATGGGCTCCACCGTGAAGCAGCCCAGATGGAACTTCTCCTTGGGGGCGATCTCGATCAGGCGGGTGCTGCCCACCAGGTTGTGTTCCTCCAGCTTGTTCTTGATCAGGCCGATGGCCAGGCGGGTGGCGTAGATGGGCAGGTTGATCTGCTTGAGCAGGTAGGGCAGCGCACCGATGTGGTCCTCGTGGCCGTGGGTGATGACCACGCCGCGGATGCGGTCCTTGTTCTGCACCAGATAAGTGAAGTCGGGGATGACCAGGTCGATGCCGTACATATCGCTGTCCGGGAAGACCAGGCCGCAGTCCACCACGATCATATCATCCTGGCACTCATATACGGTGATGTTCTTGCCCACCTCGTTCAGGCCGCCCAGCGGGATGACCTTCACGGGGATGGCCGGCTCCTGCGCCTTGACCTGAGCCTTGGGTTTGCGGGTGTAAAAGGGCTTGCGGCGGCGGGCGGGCGCCTGGCCCTCCGCAGCCCGGCGGGGCTGCCGGCCCTGATTCTGATATTCTGCCATTTGTATCCTCCAAATGATCCGGGGCAGCACAGGGGATGAGGCCGAACCACCTGCGCCCCCTCTGCCCCTCAAAATGTCGTTTTGTTGCGTTCCGTTTCAAAAAGTACAGCTCCAAAGCTGTTTTGCCATGTGCAGCGAATGACCCCGTTTTCCCGCCGCAGCTGTGCTGCCGGGCGGGGGCCTGCCCCCAAAAACGGGTAAATTTTATACGGAAAACAAGCCCGCTGCAGTTTCCCCGTCCACCGGGCGCTGCTGTGGGCACTGTGGCATCGGCTGCGGCAGGCCAAAGCAGGGCCCGAAGAAAACAAGCAGCCATTCAAGATCAATTGGGCACATGGAGTCCATCTGTTCAATGCGACCCCGGCCCGAAAAGACAAACCGTACACGTCATTCGATGGTTTTATTATACGGCCCTCCGGCTTTGCTTGTCAATGAGTTTTGGCAGGCTGCCGCCTCCGCAAACAGGCGGCGATGCCCCTTGCCCGCCGGGGCGCGGGCGGGTATAATAGCACTGTATCGAACCAAGAATCAGAAAAAGACGGAGTATCACCATGAAACGCATTCAGATCTTCACCGACGGCGCCTGCAGCGGCAACCCCGGCCCCGGCGGCTGGGGCGCGATCCTGCGCTACAAGGCCCATGAAAAGGAACTGAGCGGCGGCGAGGCCGAGACCACCAACAACCGCATGGAGCTGATGGCCCTCATCGCGGCGCTGGAACAGCTCAAGGAGCCCTGCGAGATCGACCTGTGCAGCGACAGCCAGTACGTCATCAACGGGCTGGAAAAGGGCTGGGCCAAGGGCTGGCGTGCCCGCGGCTGGAAAAAGGCCGACAAGTCCCCCGCGCTGAACAGCGACCTGTGGGCAAGGCTTCTGGATCTGGCCGAGCGGCACACCATCCACTACATCTGGATCAAGGGCCACGCCGGCCACCCGGAGAACGAGCGCTGCGACCAGCTTGCCGTGGCACAGAGCAAAAAATACGGCGGCCGGCAGGCCTGAGCCCCCCTCTTTTTGCATTATATTCCTTATTTTAAGGCAAATGTTGCCCCACGCACTTGCAACCTACACTAAAACGGTGTAGTATATACCGTGAAGCGTACGACGCCTTTCACGTCGTCCCCCTTCGCAAATCCCAATAGGAAGAGAGATGCACACTGTGGATAAAATCGTATACCTTGACAACGCCGCCACCACCCCGGTGGCGCCCGAAGCGCTGGAAGTGATGGTACAGGCCCTGAGCGGCGCCTGCGGCAACCCTTCCAGCCACTACAGCGTGGGCTACGAGGCCCATGAGCTGATGGACACTGCCCGCCAGCAGATGGCCGCGGCTCTGAACTGCCTGCCCGGCGAGATCTTCTTCACCGGCGGCGGCTCTGAGGCCGACAACTGGGCCATCAAGGGCACCGCCAACAAGCTGGCCAAGAAGGGCAAGAAGCATCTGATCACCTCCCAGTTCGAGCACCACGCCGTGCTGCACAGCATGAAAGCGCTGGAGCGTGAGGGCTTTGAGGTCACCTACCTGCCCATCACTCCGGAGGGCTTCGTCCGCCCTGAGGATGTGGAGGCCGCCATCCGGCCTGACACCGCGCTGGTCACCATCATGATGGCCAACAACGAGATCGGCACCATCCAGCCCATCGCTGAGATCGCCGCCATCTGCAAGGCCCACGGCGTGTGGTTCCACACCGATGCGGTGCAGGCTGTGGGCGCCATCCCCGTGGACGTGAAGGCGCTGGGCGTGGATATGCTCAGCCTGTCCGGCCACAAGTTCAACGCCCCCAAGGGCGTGGGCGCGCTGTATGTGCGCCGGGGCGTGCTGCCCTACAACCTGGTGGACGGCGGCGGCCAGGAGAGCCGCCGGCGCGCCGGCACCGAGAACGTGGCCGGCATCGCCGCCATGGGCAAGGCGCTGGAGCTGGCCACCGGCAAGCTGGAGGAGAAGATGGCTCACCAGCAGCAGCTTCGCGACTACGTCATCGACCGCATCCTGAAGAACATCCCCCTGGCCCGCCTGAACGGCAGCCGTGAGGACCGCCTGCCCGGCAACGTGAACATCAGCTTCCCCGGCCTGGAGGGCGAGACCATCCTGCTGGATCTGGACATGCACGGCATCTGCGCCTCCACCGGCTCCGCCTGCAACAGCGACAGCCTGGATCCCAGCCATGTGCTGATGTCTCTGGGTCTGCCCGAGGAGATCGGC
>JAFUQL010000242.1 GCA_017472375.1 Oscillospiraceae bacterium
CAAGGGTGAGCCAGAAGAAGCAGCTGCAGGGATTGAAGCTGGCGGAAGACGAAAGGAAATTGCAGACGAAACGAATCGTTAAGCTGCGTGTGTGAAAGCCGAAAGGCGGACACCACCGCTTAATGATAGTGGAGATATACAGAGCCCCGACCGAAAGGTCGGGGCTTTTTTCGTTTTGGCTGGAAGGTGTTTCTCAGGGCACGGCTAAAGTGGGAGCATTGCAGACAAAAAAGCGACAGGCTTATGCCTGCCGCTTTTTCTTTATCCAAGAACCCTGCCTTTGCAAACGATCAACTGTGGGCGGTCAGGTTGCTGCGGAACTTCTCCAGCTGCTGCCCTTGATACTCCGTGGTATACGAGCCGGAGCGGAATCTGGGCCATCCCTCCCCGAGCCACTGCTGCCAGGACTGCACTTCCTGCCCCGCAAGGATGGGGTAATACAGCACGCCGTTCTTTTCGGCGGCAGTTTGGTCGCCGGGGGCATCGCCGATCATCATCACCCGGTCGGCTGCATAGCCCATTTGCAGCAGCCGGGCGATGCAGTCTGCCTTGGTGCCGGCATCCTGAGCCATCACATGAGCCACATGGGGCATCAGCCCGAACCGGGTCCACTCCTCCCGCACCGCCTGAGGGTTGGCCGAGGATACGATAGCGATGTCTGCGTGTTCCGCCATGGCGTTCAGGGCCTCGGCCACGCCGTCAAAGGGTTTGATCTGATCGGAAATGCCTCCGACGCCCCGGTTCACCCGGTTCGACCAGTCCAGCACCTGCGCAAAGATGGGATGTGCGCCCCGGTCGATCTGTTCCTGCACGGCAGCGTTGGAGAAGGTCGCGGTCTCCCCGCACCACCGGCTGTAGTCGCCGAGCCCGTCGATCCTGCAGCAGGTCTCGTCGACCTCACGCAGGATCATTTCCAAACCCAGAAAGCGGTTGATGCCCCGGGTCATGGAGTACAGGTTGATCCGGTTCCAGCGCTCCAGCAGAGGAGCCTTCCACGCTTCCAGATGCCACACCTCCACCATGAAAGGGCCGAAGCAGCGGCGGTGCTTGCACTCCATGGAGTCAATGGCGCAGCCGTCGGAATCGATGCATACAAGTAGATCTTTCATAATCGCCTCACAGTCTGGTGTCCCACCGGCCGCAGAAGGCATCCACCGGGCTGATGCCCTTGAAGGCGGACTTGCCCATGAGCTTTTCCACGGTCTGGCGGATGGTCTCTTCGTTGGCGTTGTAGGTGTTGATGTAGGTGGGCACCATGGCCAGATCGATCAGGTGGAAGGGATGCGCCACCGAGATGGCCACCGTGGGGATCTCGGTGGCATACCAGGGGATCTCCGGCCCCATGGGGATGCTCCAGTGCAGGCTCCGCTCGTTGGTGCTGGAGAAGGAGCTCACGTTGCACAGCACGATCGCTGCATCGTACATGGCGGCAAATTCCTTGGTGGAGTACTCGGCGATGGCCTTCTTGCCGTTGACCCCCTTGGGGGTCAGATATTTGAGATAGTTCAGCTTGAACACGGTGGGTTCAAAGCCGTTCTTCTTCAGCTCCTCCGCCAGTACATCGGTGGGTCTGCGGTTCTTGTTGCCGAAGATCATGTCCTTTACCTTGGTCAGGATACCGCCGCTCTCCACGGTGTAAATGATGATCCGCCGGTGTCGCTCCGGGGTCAGGGGCAGCTGTCTTTTGGTGTCCTTCACCAGAGTGATGGAGCGGTCGATGATCTGGGCGGCCTTGGCCTTGTGCTCTTTGCAGCCGATGACCGACAGCCCCTCCCTGGGCGGCATGAGAGTGCCCGCCCGCTGCTTTTCGTGGAGTTTCCGGTGGGCTTTGAAGGCCAGCACGGTCCGGACTGCCTCATCCAGACGCTCCTGAGTCAGGCGGCCGTCGGCCAGAGCGGCCTTCAAAAAGCCGATGTCCTCGTCGTGGTCGCGGTAGTAGAGGATCATGTCGCAGCCGGCCATCAGCATGGCGGGGATGGACACCTCCCGCTGCACCTTGCCGGTGAGACCCACCATGTGGGTGGCGTCGGTGACGATCAGACCGTTGAAGCCCAGCTTGCCCCGCAAAAGCCCCTGCAGCAGCTCCGGTGCCACAGTGGCAGGCAGGATCTCCTCGTCCTTGATGCCGGGGCGCAGGGCGCGGGACCAGGCGGGCTGCATGATGTGGCCGATCATCACGCTGGGTACGCCGCCATCGATCATGCCCCTGTAGACCTTGCCGAAGGTGGCGTCCCACTCCTCGCAGCTCAGGTCGTTGACGGTGGTGACCAGATGCTGATCCCGCTCGTCGCAGCCGTCGCCGGGGAAGTGCTTCATGCAGCAGGCGACTCCCTCTTCATGGGCGCCCTTCATGTAGGCCAGCCCCATGGCCAGCACCTTGTCCGGGTCGTTGCCGAAGGCCCGGTGGGCGATCACGCAGTTGCGCCAGTTCAGATCGATGTCCACGATGGGTGCAAAGGTCCAGCTGCAGCCGATGGCGGCGGCCTCCCGGCAGCCGTATTTGCCCATGTAGTAGGCGCTCATGGGGTCGTCGGTGGCGCCGCAGGCGATGCCCTCGCCCAGCTTGGTGCCGCCGGAGTCCGCGCCGTTGCCGCCGGCCTCCACGTTGGCGGCGATCAGTGCCGGGATCTTGCTGGCACGCTGAATGGCGGTGTTCTGCTCCCAGAGGTTTTCCGGGGTGCTGTTGTTGTAGCGGTAGCCGCCCAGCTGGTAGGCGGTCTGCTGCGCCTCCACCGCCTTGGGCGACTCGTTCCAGAGCATATCCACGAACACCTGATTCAGCTTCTCCTCCTGAGTCATGGCGGCAAAGGTCGCCTCCACCCATGCGAGGTCGTCCGGGCTTAAGTAAAACGGTTTTTTGGTGTAATCCATCTTGATGCTCCTTTATTCCTGACTGCTTCTGCGCTGGGCCAGCTCGGTCTGCATCTGCTCCACGGTCTTCTTGTCCAGATCGTAGACCAGCGCGATGGCGACCCACTTCAAAACCGCACCGAACAGGGTCATGCCCACATACAGATACAGCATATTCTTTGCGACCTCGGGGGTCTGGTTTGCTTCATTGGCGGCCACATAGCCCAGCCCGGTGGCAAGAACCAGACAGATGGAGGGGCCGATGCTCTGCGCCAGCTTGCGGAAGAAGGAGTGCAGCGCATAAGTGGTGCCCTCATCCCGAACGCCGTGTTTCCACTCGTTGTAGTCGATGGCATCGGCCATCATGGAGTAGCTGACACACTGGTAGACGGCCTGCCCCAGACCGTTCAGGATCTGACACACGGTGAAGATCAGGATGCCTCTGCCGTCGGGGGTGATGGGCAGGATCAGCATGAGCGCACAGGCGGCCACGCTGATGAGGCCGGTGGCGGCGGATGCCTCCTTCTTGCCCCATTTGGCCACGATCCTGCGGGCAAAGGGCATACACAGGAACAGGGGCAGGATGCCCATCATGGTGACAACGCCGGAAAGACTTGCCTTGTGGAAATAGGACTGGAACATGACGGTGGCGGCGGTGGTGGCACCGGACTGCCCCAGAAACATGGCGACCGGCGCCAGCGTTGCGCCCAGCGCAGGGCGGTTCGTGAAGAAGTTCTTCGCCGCCTGAACAAAGTTGAATTTGGGGAGCTCCTCGCCGCAGGTGACGGTGGTCTCCACCCGCTCCAGCGTGTTGCGGATCATGAACTGGAAGGCGGCAAAGCCGACCACGCCCAGCAGAAGAGCCATCAGGAAGACACGCTCACCGATCAGGTTGTCGTCCTCGCCGTAGACGATCAGGGGAAGGACCACCATACAGATGGCTTGCCCCAGAATGCCGCCGGCACTGCGCCAGGAGGAAAGCTGTGCCCGGTCGCCGGCATCTTCGGAGATCAGCGGCAGCATGGAGCCGTAGGGCACATTGGCGATGGTGTAAAAGGCATCCCACAGCACATAGCCGGCCACAAACAGGATATTTTTGACCATCGCCGGGGCGCCCGGCACCGGCAGAAAGCAGAGCGCGCCGGCGAACAAAAGGCCGACGGAACCCACCAGAATGTAGGTGCGGAATTTGCCAAGGCGGTAGGCCCTGCGGTCGGCATCGATCAGGCTGCCGATCAGCGGGTCGTTGATGGCATCCCAGATCTGCACGATGGCGTACAGCAGCGCGTACAGCATGGTGTCCAGCCCCATGAACTGGGTCCAGAAGATGATCAGGGTACCCTTGAGACCGAAGCTCATGTTGCAGCCGAAGTCGCCTGCGCCGTAAGCCAGCTTGTCCCGCAAGCCGAAGGGGCGGAGGGCTTGCTGCTCCGTCCGGGTGTGTTTCATCATGATGTTCTCCTCCTCGTTTTCTCTGTGGTTTTCATCCCTCGGGGATCCGAAGGGGAAGTTCAAAGTGCGCTGTAGCGCGCGGCGATCTGCTCCACCGCCTGTTCCATGCTGACCTCGCCGGTGTTGATCAGAAGGTCGCAGTGTTCGGGATCTCCCCAGCAGCGGCCGGTGTAGTGCTCGTAGTAGGTCTTGCGCTGCCGATCCATCTTGCGGATCCGGTTTTTGGCCCGCAGGCGGGACAGGTCCTCCTGTTCCATTTTGCGCCGGATGCGATCTTCGAACGGGGCGCAGACGAACACCCGCAGCAGCTGTGCGTCCGTGCCCTCAAGGACGTGATCCGCGCAGCGGCCCACAAAAATGCAGGGTTCCCGCCTGGCAATGCGCCGGATCTCATGGCTCTGCAGCTTGAACAGCACCTCCGAGGTGGGCAGGCCGCGGGTGACGTGATAGTTCCCCTCGTGGACGGTCTGGAACAGATAGGGGTTGGTGGCCTTTTCGTCGGCATCCTCCAGAGTCTTTACCGCAAGTTCTCCGTACTGGCAGGCCAGATGCACCAGATCTTTCTCATACACCTTGATGCCGAGCCGCTCGGCCAGCCGCACGGCGATCTCATGACCGCCGCTGCCAAACTGCCGACCAATGCAGATGATCCGATTTCCCATGTGCTCACGCTCCTTTCTGTGATTGCAGTGCATCCGCGACCGCCTGCGGGAGCGCTGCATCGGCGCTGCCTGCCGCAAAGTCCAGCTGTGCGCCGATGGACACATCCGCATGGGCCAGCACCACCTGCACGCTGCCGCGCACGGTCAGCTCCACCTGTTCGATCTGCTCCTCCGCGATGGTCACCCGGAGGCTGCCGGTGCCGAAGGCGATATTCAGCTTCTCGGCCTCCGGCGCGATGGCGTAGGCCACCGCCTTCATGCCCGATTCGTCCAGTGCAAGGGTGTAGGTGTGCCGGGTGCTGCTGACCGTGTGGCTTGCGCTGGTGTTCATGCAGGCGGCATAGGCGATGTCCAAAAGCTTTGCGGTATCCACGTTCGCCGCAGTGGCTGCGGGGATGGCATTGCCCTTGCTGTCGCAGATCGCCCCATCCGAAAAATACAGGGCGTAACCGTTCTCCTGCACACAGAAAACGTCGCTCTCGCCGCTGTGCCAGCGATGGAGCTGCAGGCTCTTATCCAGCACCAGCGGCCCGCAGTCCGCACTCAGAGTCAGGGTGGCGGCCAGCGGGTCGCGGCTCTCCAGTTCCTGCCATGCGGCGGCAAGGCGGTACAGGTCGTCGGTCAGCGCCCCGGCGGGCTCGTAGTCCCCGGTGGCGATCGCCTTGGCCACAGGCGCGGGGAGCTCCACCCCGGCGGGGGACTTAAGGAAGGTCAGCGCTGCGCGGACGGAATACCCGGTCTTGCTGCGGTCGCTCAGCGCGCCGCTGCCGGTGAACTCGATCCGCTTCGGTTCGTCCCCGTCGGCGAACAGCTTCACGGTCAGCGAGTCGGTGTCGGCCAGCGCAGCGGTGGAGGGGAGCAGCAGCTCCAGAATGGCCTTCGCATCTGCGCCCGAGGCCGTGATGGTATAAGTATCGTCCTCTGCTTCGATGTCCGCGTGCCGGTAGAGGGCCATGGCCTGCTCCAGAAGCGCTGAGTAGTCCGGCAGTGCGGCGCCCGCCTCATAGGCGGTGCCGTTCTCCAAAAACACCGCTCCATCGCAGTAATAGAGCGAGCGGCTGCCCTCGGAGACCACGGTCACCCGGTGACCGTCCACCGACGTGCGGTGCAGTTCAGCCTTGATGGGGCAGCTGGTCTCGCCCACCGTCACCTCGGCATCGAGCACCATGGACAGGGGCTCTTTCCGGGCGCAGGCGGACAGCAGCTCATAGGCGCCTGCGCCTGTTACGAGATCCGGCAGCAGGAAGAACGCCGCCGTGCCGCCGATGCCCGCCAGCAGCGCAAGAAGCACCGGAAGGATGGCCCGCCAGCGGCTCTGTTTTGGTGTGGGCTGTGCGGCGGCGGGGGAGGGCTCCTCCGGTTGCGGGGCGGGCGGCTTCGGTCTGCGCCTGGCCAGCCTGCGGATGCCCCGCGCTGCGGCCGCAAGCAGCAGCAGACCCAGTGCGGCGACCGCCACACGCACCCAGCCGGTCTGCGCGGTGACCACCACCGCCAGTTCCGCCTCGGTGCCCTCCACCGGGAAGGTCACATAGCTGCCGACCACCTCAGTCCCGGCCCGGGCCCACTGCCCGTCCTGCCGGAGATACACCTCCATGCGGTCGGCCTTGCCGTCCGGGGGCAGGTAGCGCACCGTGTGTTCTTCCAGCCCGTCCTCCGGGAGCAGAAGGCTCCACTGCTCCACCACCTCGGTGCGCAGCACCCCGGCGGTGAGGCTCTGGACGGCCGCATCCCAGACGCCCTCGGCCAGATCAAACTGGGCGGGGGTCAGCGGCATGGGCTCGGCGGTCAGGGCGTCGCCCTCCGCAAAATTGCCCTTGGCAAAGAACACCGGCCGCTCGCCGTCGCGGGTCTCGTCGCCGGCCAGCGCGGTGACGTAGGGCTCGTAGACGGCGGTCACGGTGGTATCGAAGGTCAGGCCGTTCAGATCGGTGCGATCCCAGTACCCGTAGCAGCCGTCCTTCCGGGGAAGCTCCGGGAATACATCAGGGCCGAAGGATGCCCCGTAGTCAAAGAGTTCGGAGTGGACGACCTCGCCGTCCACCACGAATTTGAGGGTGAATGTGCGGAAGGCATTGGGGAGCGTTGCGGCCGCGGCTGCGGCAGCGTCACCCGCCGCGCTGTCTTTTTCGATGGCGGCGGTCTCCCCGTCGGGAGTCTCCTCCGCCTGCGTGAACCGCGCCAGAAGCTCCTCATAGGGGATGAGCTCGGCGCAGCCGGTGTAGCTGATGCGGTCGATGCCGGCCAGCTCCTCAGAGACGAAGTAGTTTTCCAAAAAGACCCCGGCATAGGCGCCGGAGATGGCGCCGGCGTACTGCTTGTGTGCCGGGATAGTCACGATGGCATAGCAGCCGGCCACGGTGCTGCTCTCGCCGCTGCGGTCTTCCTGCACACCGGAGCCCACGATGCCGCCAATGTACTTGCCGCCGGACAGGCTGCACTTGCTGAAGCAGTGGCGGATGGTGGAACCGCCGATGCCGGCGATGCCGCCCACATAACTGCCGCCCTCGCTGGAAACAGGACCGTAGGACGTACACTCCGCGATCAGGCCCAGATCCATCTTGCCCACAATGCCGCCTGTGTAATTGCGCTTTGCGGTGACGGTGCCGGTGTTCTCGCAGTGCTGCATCACGGCCTTGACCTCATACTTGCGCCGGGTGGAGCCCTCCACGCTGACCGTCACGTCGTCCTCCGGGTCGAGGGCATACTCCAGCCCCATGACACCGGCGATGCCGCCCACATTCAGGTCGCCGTCCACGCTGCCGCGGTTGGTGCAGCGGGCCGCCTTGCCCAGAGTGATGAGGTCGATGTCCAGCTCGCTGCTGTCCACGATCACATCCTCCTCGCCGTCACCCAGGATCAGCTCAAAGCCGGTGTCGGTGATCTCGCCGATCTTGGCGCGGATCTGCTCCACGTCCGCCTTCAGGCTGTCGGAGGCGCCGTCCAGCTCGCCGCTGAGCAGGCTCATCTGCCCGGCCATCCCGTACAGGGAGGAGGACAGGCCGGGCAGGTCGGTGCTGATGCTGATCTGGGTCTGCGCCCCCAGCGAGCCGCTGGTCGCCGAGCTGCCCTCGCTTGCAACGCCGCCGGAGACCGACCCGCTCACACTTCCGGAGAGAGAACCGTCCCCGATCTGGATGTTCCCGCCGGTCCCACCCTCGGCGGGGGTCACGGTGGCACCGCCCGAACCGCTGGCCGAGCCGCTGCCGTTCACCGTGCTGGAGACCGTGCCGGTGGTCCGGATGTTCTGGGCGGCAGCGCCCGCCGCGCTGGTGGCATCAGCGATGCCGTTCAGCCGGTTCGTTACTGCGTCGGATGTGCCGTCCGCATGGCGGGTGGCCCGATCCAGCAGCACATCCAGCTCGTCCAGCTGCCGCTGCAGCTTGGCAAGGGTGCTCTCAGTCAGGTTTTGGGCGATGTAGGGTTCCATTTGGCCTGTGATGCCGCCCACATCCTTGCGGCCGAAGATCTCTGCGGTGTTTTCGCAATCATAAAGGTAGCCGTAGCTTCGCCCGGCGATGC
>JAFUQL010000243.1 GCA_017472375.1 Oscillospiraceae bacterium
CGCCGGCAAAGTAGGGCGGGTAGCAGGCCGCCAGATGGTACTGCCCGGCCTCGGCGGGGGCAAAGGTGCGCAGGTCGCCCTGCAGCGCCCCGATGTGGGCGGCGGCCTCGGGCTGTTCGGCCAGGGCCTCCGCCAGCAGGCCGTGGGCCTCCCCGTTCAGCTCCAGAGCGGTACAGGGGCCCCGGTGGCCTTCGTCGTGCCACCGCAGCGCCACGATGCCGCAGCCGCTGCACAGGTCGGCGGCGCGCTCGGCGCGGCGGGGGCGGCAGAAGTCCGCCAGCAGCAGCCCGTCGGTGCCGAAGCGGTGGGCGGCGGACAGGTGCACCACCGTGCCGTGGGTGAGGGTCTCGCGGGTGGAATCGGACATGGGCGGCCTCCTTGGAAGATCGAACAAAACAAAAGCGGCGGGCCCCAAAAGGGTCCGCCGCGATCGTTGCATAAAGCATTCACCGCAATCAAGCGGCCATCAGCATCTTACTGCTCGATGGCGCCCATGGGGCAAGAGCCGGCGCAGGTGCCGCAATCGACGCAAGCATCAGCGTTGATCTCGTACTTGCCGTCGCCCTCAGCGATGGCGCCCACAGGGCAGGAACCGGCGCAAGAGCCGCAGGAAACACAAGCATCAGTAATCTTGTAAGCCATAGTAATACTCCTTTTTCTCCGTGCTGATAAAGTAAGTAATGGACGGGGAGCCCGCACCCGGCACGGAAGGTACGGCCCTTGATCGAGGGACTCTCACCCTCTCTTTGCCTTATTGTACCATAAAATAAAAAAAAGGCAAGCCCGTTTGGATGGCACCGCATGGAAAATTAAGTCAGCGCCGGCTAACAACACAGCGAAAGAACGTAAGTTTTTGTTACCTATTGCTAACTGCTCTTTAACAGGGTGAACCGGCGCGGGCGTGGCCGGCCGTATAAACAGAAAAACGCCCCCTGCTTGCGGTACAGGGGGCATTTCTTCTTTTGGGGTATCGCTTTGGTGTGAGGAGGAATCATGTACAAAGCCAAGCGGTTGCGGCTCCGCTGCTTTGTGATGTTTAGTATACCCCCCACTTGCGATGAAAGTTTTACGGGTATGTGAATAATTTGTAAAACCAGCGGCCAGGCAGACGCTCAGGGCTGCAGCAGCTTGCACAGGGCCTCCACATCGGCGCCCTTGTCGGCATTGAAGCGGTCGCTGCGGCGCAGCATGGCGATGAACGAATCGGAGGTGTGGTAGGCCACACGGCGGGGAATGGCCAGCTTCACGTCAAAGCCGGTATACACGGTGACCGCATCGTTGGTCAGGTTGCGCAGGCCGTTGTCCATCAGCACGCCCCGCAGCACGCGGGCAGCGTTCTGGTTGATGGGCAGAGGGTTGGGGAAGCTGCTGCGCTCGCCGTTCTTCTCCTGCGTCCACTCCTCCTCCTCGACGGTGCCGTAGATGGTGCCGCTGTAGCCCAGGCAGTTCACGCCCAGTGCGCCGAACCAGCCCACCACAATGAAGTCATAGTGGGCGTGCAGGCCGTTCCACTCCAGCTCCACCGGGCCGATGACCTTGCCGTCGTGGCTGCGGGCCCAGCCCTCGGCCTTCTTGCGCAG
>JAFUQL010000244.1 GCA_017472375.1 Oscillospiraceae bacterium
GGCCAGGGGTTCCAGCCGCACCAGGCTGCCCAGCATCGCCCCCAGCGCCGCCGCCGGGGTCAGGCCCCGCTCCAGCCCCATCACCAGCGCAAGGCCAAAGGGATACATCCCGCCCAGCACCTGCCCGCCCGCCAGCACAAACCCCGCCGCCCCGGCGGCAAGCTGCAGGCCCACCGCCCACAGCCCGGCCCGGCGGCCGTCCAGCAGCCGCTGCATCGTCCGTTCCAGCATTTCGTTCACCGTTCCTCTCCGTTTTCCGTCCTCGGCATGGTCGTACAAGGGCAGTATAGACTGCGGTGGATGGCAGAATTTGCCGCAGTGCGGCGCTGCGGCAGGATGTGCCCGGATGCGGCAAACACGCCCGGGCCCACACGCGGCGGGCCCGGGCGTTCCGGGATCGGATCTAGTTTTCGTGGGGGATGGCGGCGAAACTGTGCTCCATGTTGATGACACAGAAGTAGCTGGGGTCGCGCTGCTGCACCAGCCGCTTGATGGCCTGCTTCACCTCCAGGTCGCTCATGGCGAAGTCCGGCGGGGTGACGCAGTCGAAGATCAGGTTGGTGTGGGTGCGCCCCGGCACGATGCGCAGGTCGTGGACCGACAGCACCGGGTCGATGGTCTTGACCTCCCGCCCCAGCCAGGCCCGCAGGTCGCTCACCGCCTCGTCGCCGGTGACGATGGGGTCGTAGTGGATGACCACATGCAGCCGGTCCTCCTCCCAGAAGGCCCGCTCGATGTTGTCGATCACATCGTGGCTCTCCAGCACGTCCGCTTCGGCGGCCATCTCCACATGCAGGGAGGCGAACTGCCGCCCGGGCCCGTAGTCGTGTACGATCAGGTCATGCACCCCCAGCACCCCCGGGGCGGCCATCACCCGGTCGTGGATGTGCTGGGTCAGGGCCGCATCCGGGGCGGCGCCCAGCAGCGGGTCCAGGGTGTCCCGCACCAGGTTCACGCCGCTGTACAGGATGAACACCGCCACCCCCAGGCCCATCCAGCCGTCCAGCTCCAGATGGGTCAGGTGGGAGAGGACCATGGCGGCCAGCACCGCCGAGGTGCTGATCACGTCGTTGCGGCTGTCGGCGGCGGCGGCAATGAGGGTGGCCGAGCGGATGCGCCCGCCCACCGTGCGGTTGAAGGCCGCCAGCCACAGCTTGCCCAGAATGGAGCCCGCCAGCACCCCCACCGTCACCAGACTGAAGGCGACCGGGGTGGGGTCGAGGATCTTGCCCACACTGCTCTGGGCCAGCTCCACCCCGATGAGCAGCACCATCACCGCCACGGCCAGGCCGGCCAGGTACTCGTACCGGGCGTGGCCGTAGGGGTGGTCGTCGTCGGCGGGCTTGCTGGCCAGCTTGAAGCCCAGCAGGCTGATGACGCTGGAGGACGCGTCCGAGAAATTGTTCAGGGCATCGGCCACGATGGCGATGCTGCCGAACACCAGCCCCACCGCCAGCTTGCCCAGCGCCAGCAGCAGGTTGCACAGGATGCCGGTGATGCTGGCCAGATTGCCGTAGGCGGTGCGCACGGCGGGGTCGGCGGTGTTGTCGGGGTCGGGCACAAAGCGGCGGATGAGAAATTCGGTCATGGGGATACCTCGCGCTTGCAGTTAGCAGCAGTTGACGGAAGTAAGCCGGGGGTGACGGGAGTCAGCCGCCGCTTACTTTCTTTATAAAGACACCGATGGACCGGAGCGCGCATCCTCTGCGCAGCCCGGTCCATTGGGAAGTTCTGATTCAGTTATCCGCGGTGGATGTAGGCATCGCGGTCGGGGCCGACCGAGATGTAGGTGATCTTGCAGCCCACGGCCTGCTCAATGAAGGTGACGTAGTCCTGGGCCTCCTTGGGCAGGTCCTCCCAGGTGCGCACACCGCCGATGTCGCAGTGCCAGCCGGGCAGGAACTCCACCACAGGCTCCGCGATCTCCAGCGCCTCGCCCATGGGGAAGCGGTCCACGATCTTGCCGTTGATGTTGTAGTGGGTCACCACGGGCACCTGCTCCATGTAGTCCAGCACATCCAGCAGGGTCAGGGCCACCTCGTCGGCACCCTGGCAGGCCACGCCGTAGCGGCTGGCCACCACGTCGAAGGGACCCACGCGGCGGGGACGGCCGGTGGCCGCGCCGAACTCATGGCCGGCCTCACGCAGGAAGTTCTTCTCCTCCTCGGTCATGGCGCGCTCGGCGGTGAAGGGGCCTTCGCCCACGCAGGAGGAATA
>JAFUQL010000245.1 GCA_017472375.1 Oscillospiraceae bacterium
CTCATCATAGTGAGAAATGTTTCGTCTTTGGTATATTGCGTTCGTTATTATGTTTGCTTGCAGTTCTCTAAAACGGTCCAGTCGGGAGAACCATCCTTGGCTTATTAGCCCATTGGACTCACTCCTCTCTGTGGTTATAATATACAACACGTCAATAGAATTGTCAATAGGTATTGTGCAATTTTACCTTTTTCACAAGGTTAAAACGATTACTGTCGGCAAGCCGCACAAAGGTCCACCTATCCTTGCAGCTCCGCCAAAAACCGCTCCGGGCTGACCCGCTCATCCAGGCAGAAGGCCTCCCGGAGCCGATCCAGATCCACGCTCGCTTCCCGGTTCATTCGGCAGTTTCCACTGGCCACCAGCGCGTTCAATTGATTGGCCATCTCAATGGCTCGGTATTTATTTTTCTTATAAAATGCCCAGCGCCACAGCACACACTTGCGGGCCGAGATCTGACGGCCTAAGTAATACTCCTGCACCACATCCGGCAAGTAGTCCTTTACGCGGGCTGAACCGTTGTTCGCACCAATGCGGTAATTGTAGATACGCTGAGGAAGGATGTAACAATTGAAATTCGCAAACAATCGTACAGCCAGTACATAGTCATCGTTGTAAAGGATGTCCTCCGTGCCGGGCTGGCGGTCGCGGCCAAAACCACCGCAGGCCACAAACGCATTTCGGCGAATGAAGCTGCCGGTGGTACGCCCTGCGGCAAACCGGAAATTCTGCCGCCATACCCGCTGCGAGCGCAGCTTCGTAGCCTGTTCTGCCACCGGGCCAGTTATGCGACGTACGTCCTCATCGCTGAAAGCCGCACCGTCGAACTGGTTCGCCAAGTTGAAAAGCGCATCGATCTGAGGATATTTCCGCACTGCGCCTGCCATTTTTTGCAAAAAGTTCGCAGTAAACATATCGTCATCGTGCAGCGTACACACCCACTCTGAGCGCGCCAGCCAATAGCACATATTCCAGTTGTCCATCAGCCCCAGGTTCTCACGGTTGCGATAATAGATGATGCGCGCATCGTCGTATTCGCGCACCAGAAGCTCCACCGGGGTCACCTCGCCTTCGGCGTCATCGTCCACAATAAGGATCTGGTAATCGTCAAATCCCTGCTGCATCAGTGCGCGGTCCAAAGCCTGCTTCAGCAGCTCCACCCGGCGATAAGAAGGGATCACCACCGTGACCAATGGGGGCGACTCTTTGTGCTGGCCCCAGCACAAAATCGCCTCCCGACCGCGGATGCGCGCGAAGTTATCTTCCCCTTTGAAGTAATCCCGGCTTCTGATATAGTCCAGCGTTGTCTTGTCCATCCGCCTTTACCCCTTTTTCTGCCGCAGTGCGCGCAGTTTCCGCTTGTATTTTCCCCCCCAGATCTTAAAGCGGGGCCACAATCCCTTGCCCCAGCGGTACACCGCCGGAATGACCTTGAAACGTCCTTTCAGCTCGTCCAGTTCAGCAGCGGTGTGTGTGGCCCGATACTTTTCGCTGGCCGCCAGATGCCGCAGAGGGGTGCTGGCATTGAACTTTTCCATAGACACGGTGTCGTAGCTCTCGCCCGCCCATTCCAGCACCTCTGCAGAGGGTGTTTTACCCAGGATGTTTTTGCCGCTGCGCAGAGCCTTCAGCCGGCGGGTGGCATACCGTTCGGGGTGATGGGTCATCACCCAGGTGCCGAAGGTCTCGAACTCGCTGAAAGAAGACCCTTTCAGATCCTCCTGCTTCACGGCATACAGGCACTTCTCCCAGAAGGCGCCGCCTTGTACCGCATCGTTCGCTTCGATCTCGTCCAGCATCGCACACATCAGAGCGGTGTCAAAGATCATATTCTCAGCGATAAAGCTCTCCGGAATGCACTTTTCCAACCCCAGCAGCGTTTTCATCGTTTCAAAATAAGGCGGATTGTATTCCTCCTTCAAACTGAACAGCAACCGGCCGTCCTCCTGTTCAAAGCAGATGGACTGTACCGGGACCATATCCGCATCCCAGACCACATATTGCTCGTCGGTGCATACCCGTGCATAGGCCATCTTCAGGAACTGCTGGAAATACCAGCCCGCACGCTTGTCGGTGTAGATCCGCTCGTTCATGATCTTTTTCACCGCAGCCAGTGACAGCCTCTCCACCAGCTCGTTCTCGTTGACGAACACGATGCGCTCGTCATCCGGCAACAGCTCCTGAATGTCCGGCCCGCTGAGCACCACCAGCCGCTTGACCGGCAGATTTTTGAACACAAAGGGCAAGTTCACCTGGGCGGCGGGCCAATCCCTCTTCAAAATGGGCATTACGATGTCGTAGCTCTTCATTTCTTCCAGATCCCCTTTCGCACCAGGAACCGCTCGCCCTTGGCGTAATACTTCCACCAGAACTGCTTTTGAAAGCGGGCGACCTGCCGGGCGTTCTCCTCATACTTGCCGCTCCAGAAGTCGGGGCTGCGGCGGCGGCTGGCCTCGGGGCCCTGCGCTACGATGCCACGGATAAAGGCCCACAGAATGTCCTCGTCGATCTGGCGCTGCACCAGCTCCGGGTCAACGAAGGCAGGCTGATGCACCATATACCACCAGCGCGCCTCATCCTCCTCCACCGCGCGGACCTTTTCCACCATTTCCTGCACCGTACGGCAGTCATTGCAGTTGATGAACGCCTCCGGGTTGTAGATGCGGGTCACCGCAGGGTCGCCCCAGTACACCGGCACACCGCCACTGGCAAAGGCATCCAGGATCTTCTCGGTACAATAGCCGGTCGTCTGGGCATTTTCAAATGCCAGGCTGAAGCGGTACCCACGCTGAAACTCCAGCTTATCCGCCACAGGCTTTCCGTCCGGCAGGTTGTTGTTGCTGCGGCCGCCGCTGGCCACCCACTGATACTCACTCAGGCGATGGAACATCTCCTCGCGGATGGGGTTTGCGCCGTAGTTGCTCACCACATAATTGCAGAAATTCTTCTTCGCACGGTAGTATTCGTCGGGATATGTGTGCTTGCGCAGCGCCTCCGCCCGCACCCGCTCCTGCCCGGGCAGGCAGTACCAAGGAAGGTGCAGAAAGCGGTCCTCATACTCCATCCAGTCAAAGGAGATGGCGTAGTCGTACACATTGAAATCCGGCCGCAGGTTCTCGCCCAGCAGCAGGATGCGGGTGCAGTCGTAATGGTACACCGAGCTGCCGAAGCAGCTGCAAAGCACAAAATCCGGGTCGTCGCTCAGCTCCGCTTCTCCCAGAGGCTTCAGCGCTTCGATCATCCGCTCCGCAAACATTCTGCGCGCATCTTCACCGAAGAAGTCGATGATATCAAATTTGATCTTCTTTCTCATGCTCCATCCTTCTTTCATTCAGCCGGTATGCGGATGTCCTTTCGGTGGCTGGCCAGCATCTGTAGCCGGAGCCGGATGCTCCACAGCTTCTCCGCGGCCTTCGCAGCCGCCCCGGGGGCGTTTTCCGGCAGGCCGCACTCCCGCTTCAGCAGGGCTTCGTCAATGCCCACCTCCAGCCGGATGTAGGAATCGCCGGAGTTATAGCGCTGCACCAATTTCATCAGCTTTTCCTGGACGGCCAGCGCACCGACCCAGCCCAGGATCCTGTACTGCTGTGCCACCGATCGGCCGCAGTAATACTGTTCCACCAGCGCATCCTGCCACTCCCACACATTTCGGGAGGAGTTTGCGCCGCTTCCCACCCGGTAGAGCGGGCGGGCAAGCCGGTAGCAGGCAAACCGGTGTGCAAAGCGGACCATCATACAGTAGTCCTGGCTGTAATATGCGCCGCGGGGTTCCCCCGCCACCAGGCGGCTGCCAAGCTGTGCACCGCCCATCTCCAGAAATGCGCTGCGGCGGATGCAGGACCCCTGCCAAACCACGCCCGGCCCATACTGGAGCTGCGCCATGGAGACCGGCCGGAGCACCCTGGGGAACGGCTGCTCCGGAGCCGCACACAGAGCTTTTCGCTCCGCCTCCGTCAGATCAGGCCGGATCTGGAATCCATTCAGCGTGACCGACAAAAAGTCGATCCTCCCCGCGGCATCCAACGCGCGCCGGACCGAGGTGAGATAGTCCTCGGTCAGCAGGTCGTCGTCGTGCAGCATAACGACCCATTCGCTGGCGGCCAGTTCAAAGCAGCGGTTCCAGTTGGCAAACAGGCCGAGGTTTTGGCGGTTGACATAGTAGAGGAGCCGCCCATCTGCAAAGCGTTCAAGGATGGCGGCAGCGCGGCCGCTGCTCCAGCTCTCCGGGTCATCGTCCACCACCATGACCTGATAATCTTCACCCGGCTGGACAAAGGTGCTCTGCAGCGCCAGCGCCAGCAGCTCCGGCTTGCGATAGGTGGGGATCACCACCGTGAACCGCGGCGCCTCGCTGCGGTGCGACCCGTACACCAGCTCCGAGGCGATGTCCTTTACCTTATCAAAATTGTTCTCACAGGCAAAATAATCCCGCGTTTTAATCTCATAAAGAGCTTGTTCTGTCATAGCCACGC
>JAFUQL010000246.1 GCA_017472375.1 Oscillospiraceae bacterium
AGTACATCGAGGAACAGGGCCTCATCACCGACCTGCGCATCATCCTGCGCACGGTGGTGGTGGTGCTGAAGGGCGACGGTGCCTACTGAGTTAAATCAAAATGGATCTCCCCGTGGAGGGCCGGAACGCCGGTCTTCTGCGGGGAGTTTTTTGCTGGGATGCTTCTCAGCGGGACGAGGCAGTGGGACCGCCCCGCCGCCCCGCAGGAAGGACTTCGCTTTTTTTCCACATCTTTTGCAGCATACCGCATACCTGCCCGGGTCTTTCGATCCGCACAGATACAGCGCTGTTTTACAATAAACACACATAAAAACGATTCTTTTTTTGCTCGCATTCCAATGATCACCCCGAAAGACCGCGAAATGAGGCAGGCTGTGTCTGCATTGCGCAAAAGTCCTGTTTCGTGTATACTATACTATGTATATGTGCGTATATGTGCCCGCACTATGCTTGGTACGGAGAAAACAGAAAAGGAAGCGATGCCATGAAAATCCTGCTGGTGAACAAGTTTCATTATCGCAAAGGCGGGTCCGAAACCTATTATTTTGCATTGGCGGATGCACTGCGCCGCGCCGGGCATGAAGTGATTTTTTTTGCTATGGAGAGCGAAAAGAATCTGCCCTGTGAGCAAGCGGACTACTTTGTCTCTGGCGTGGATTACAACGGCCCTCAGAGCGTGGCAGATAAGATAAAAAATGGCGTTAAGCTGTTGTATTCTACTGAGGCTAAGAAGAAGTTTGCGGCACTTCTGGCCAGTGAAAAGCCAGATGTGGTACATTTGAACCTGGTGCACCGTCAGATCACCCTCTCGGTGGTAGATGCCTGTAAGGAGGCTGGTGTACCGGTGGTATTTACACAGCACGACCTCATCTGTGTGTGTCCCAACTACCTCTGCCTGTCGGAAGAGGGCGTTTGTGAGGACTGCTTGAGCGGCAGTTTTGTGCCTTGCGTGAAGAAGCGCTGTGTGAAGGGGAGCCGGGCTAAAAGTTTGCTTGGTGCTGCCGAGGCGGTGCTGTACCGCAAGCGGGGCACCTACCATAAGATCGACTGCTACATTACACCCTCGAAATTCCACAGCGAAATGCTAAAAAAGGGCAATTTTACCAGCTCGGAGATTCGTCACATTCCGAACTTCCTGCCATATGGGACTCAATTTGAAAAGAAGGCTCCAGTGGAAGGTGCTGGGCTGCTATTCCTGGGGCGCCTGTCGAAGGAAAAGGGGCTGGAGACTCTCCTTCGGGCGATGGCTTTGGCCGCCGATGCGACCCTGAAGATTGCTGGCGACGGCCCGCAGAGGACCGAGCTGGAAAAACTGGCCGAGGCGCTGGGCCTTTCCGAACGGGTCGAATTTCTGGGTTTCCTCACGGGGAACGCTTTGACCGAACAGCTTGAACGCTGTAAGGCGGTGGTGCTTCCCAGCGAATGCTACGAAAACGCGCCCTATTCTGTTATGGAGGCCATGGCTTCCGGCAAACCGGTGCTGGGCAGCCGCATCGGCGGTGTCCCGGAGCTGGTGCAGGATGGAAAGACCGGTTTCTTGTTCCGGCCTGGGGATGCAGAGGATCAGGCGCGGGCGATCCGGGCGCTCTGTGCGCTGGACGAGGCTGCCTACGGGGAGATGTGCAGCAACGCGGTGCGCTTTGCTGCGGCGGAGCTCACCGAAGAAAGTCATCTGGCAAAGCTGATCCCCGTTTACGAGAAGCTGATCAAAAAGAACGCTTGAATCTGATTGCTGCCGAAGAGGTGGCCCGGCATCGAAACGACAACGAATTTGAAATGAATGGGCTTTTGCCCCATGAAAGGATAACGACCATGGCGAAACGAACTCTGTACGGAACCGTCATCGTGACCTACCGCTGCAACGCCAAGTGCAATATGTGCGACTGCTGGCGCGACCCCTCCCGCCCGGAGGATGAGATCCAGCTGGACACCATCCGCAAGCTGCCCGAGATGGCCTTCACCAACATCACCGGCGGTGAGCCCTTCATCCGCAAGGATCTGCCCGAGATCGTGGCCGAGCTGTACAAGCGCACAGACCGCATCGTCATCTCCACCAACGGCTATTTCACCGACCGCATCATCGCCCTGTGCAAGCAGTTCCCCAAGATCGGCATCCGCATCAGCATCGAGGGAATGCAGCAGACCAACGATGCCATCCGCCGCATTCCCGATGGCTGGAACCGCGGCTACCAGACCCTCAAGACTCTGGTGGAGATGGGTCACCCGGATGTGGGCTTCGGCATGACCGTGCAGGACATGAACTGCGAGGATCTGGTGCCCCTGTATCGTCTGAGCGACGAGATGGGCATGGAGTTTGCCACCGCCACCCTGCACAACAGCTTCTACTTCCGCAAGACCGACAACAAGATCGACGACAAGTACCATGTGGCGCAGAATTTTGAGGCGCTCATCAACGAGCTGCTGGCCAGCAAGAGCCCCAAAAAGTGGTTCCGCGCCTACTTCAACCACGGTCTGATCAACTACATCTACGGCAACGAGCGTCTGCTGCCCTGTGATATGTCCAAGGACGCTTTCTTCATCGACCCCTTCTGTGACGTCATCCCCTGCAACGGCATGGCGCAGAAGGCCGTGATGGGCAACCTGAAGGACGCCCCCGACTGGCAGACCCTGTGGGAGAGCGAGCAGGCCAAGGCTGTGCGCGCCCAGACCCGCAAGTGCGACCGAAACTGCTGGATGATCGGCAGCGTGTCCCCGGCCATGCACAAGTACATCTGGGTGCCCGGCTGGGGGGTGGTCAAGCACAAGTTCCTGAAGGGCGGCAAGTACCGCCTGAGCGAGAACAAGTTCATCCCCGAGGCGCAGCAGTAAGCGCCCGGAACGACGAGAGGTGACTGCCATGAAGATCGCCATGATCGGCCACAAGCGGGTGCCCGGCCGCGAGGGCGGCGTGGAGGTGGTGGTGGAGGAGCTGAGCGCGCAGCTCACTGCCGCCGGCCACGACGTGACCCTGTACAACCGCGCCGCGGCGGACAAGCCCAAGTACACCGAGTACGGCGGCGCGCGCATCGTCACAGTGCCCACCATCAACAAAAAAAGTCTGGATGCGGTGGTCTATTCGCTGCTGGCCACCCTGCACGCCCTGTTTGGCGGGTACGATGTCATCCATTACCACGCCCTCGGCCCCAGCGTGATGCTGCTTCTGCCCCACCTGTTCGGCATCCGCACGGTGGCTACCGTCCATGGGCTGGACTGGCAGCGGGCCAAGTGGGGCGGCTTCGGGACGAAATATCTGAAGCTGGGCGAGAAGATCATCGCCAGGTACGCCGATGAGGTCATCGTGCTCAGCGAGAATGTTCAGAATTACTTCCGCGAGACCTACGGGCGGGACACGGTGCTCATCCCCAACGGTGTGGCCGAGCCCACCCGGCGGGCGGCGAATCTCATCCGCAGCGAGTACGGGCTGGAGGCGGGGGAATATGTGCTGTTCCTGGCCCGCATCGTGCCGGAGAAGGGTCTGCACTACCTGCTGGAGGCCTTCCGGATGCTGGACACCGACAAGAAGCTGGTGATCGCCGGCGGCGACAGCCATTCCGGCAGCTACTACCCGGAGATGTGTGAATTGGCACGGCAGGACGGCCGCGCCGTTCTGACTGGCTTTGTGCAGGGGGAGAAGAAGGACGAACTGTTCTCCAACGCTGCACTGTATGTGCTGCCCAGCGACATCGAGGGAATGCCCATCAGCCTGCTGGAGGCCATGAGCTACGGCACACCCTGTCTGGTCAGCGACATCCCCGAGAACACGCAGGTGCTGGGCGGCTACGGCTCCACCTTTGCCAAAGGGGATGTGTCCGCGCTGGCCGAGGCCCTCAAGCGGGCACTGGGGCGGGGCAGCCGCAACGGCGAACTGCAGGCCGAATACATCCGCGCCCACTACTCGTGGCGCAGAAATGCCGAGGACACTCTGGCCCTGTACGAGGGCCGGTGACCGGAGGAGGAAGCCATGGAATACACCGCAAAAGGCCTGCCGAAGGTCATCAACTACTGCTGGTTCGGGCGGGGGGAAAAGTCCCCGCTCATCAAGCAGTGCATGGAGACCTGGCGGGAGAAAATGCCCGGCTGGGAGATCAGGGAGTGGAACGAGGACAACTTCGATGTGAACGCCATTCCCTATACCGCCGAGGCATATGCCGCAAAAAAATACGCATTTGTGTCGGACTATGCCCGCTTCTGGGTGCTGTACCACCACGGCGGCGTGTGTCTTTGCACCGACGTGGAGCTGCTTCGGCCGGTGGACGACCTGCTGGAGGAGACTCCCTACCTGATGGGCTTCGAGCTGCGGGACACGGTGAACCCGGGTTCCATCATTTCGTCCCTGCCCGGGGATGAGCTGTTGGCTGAGCTGCTGGACGACTACGCCAAACTGCGCTTTGTGGTGGACGGCAAGCTGAACACCAAGACCATCGTGGCCTACACCACCGAGATGCTGCAGCGCCACGGCTTCACCGGCGGCAACAGGATGCAGCAGGTGGGCAATTTCGTTCTGTACCCCAGCGAGTACTTCTGCCCCTTTGAGCATGAGACCCAGATGGTGGTCAAGACCGAGAACACCCGCTCCATCCACCATTTCTCCGCCACCTGGTCGCCGAAATGGCGCAAGCTGCGGTTCCGTGCCATCGGTCTGGCGGCGCGCGTCCTGGGCCGCGAGCGGTATCTGAAGCTGAAACGGCTTATCAAAAAATAACGAGATACAGCGAGGAAACAAGATGAAGATCCTCATTCTGCGCACCTTTGCCAGTGTGCTGAACCCCAACAACTACAACAGTCAGGAGATCGGTCTGGCGCGGGCGTTCATCCGCGCGGGACATCGGTGCGACATCGTGTACTACAATGCCTCCGACGCCACCCGCACCCAGACGGTGGAGACCCCCGGTAGCGACACCCCGGTGACCATTTACTGGATGAAGGGGTATTCGGTGTACAAGAACGCCATCTTCCCCGGTCTAAAAAAGGTCATCGAGCAGTACGACGTGCTGCAGGTGGCCGAGTACGACCAGCTCACCAGCTGGTGGCTGTACTGCCATTACGGCACCAAGAAGCCGGTGTTCCTGTACCATGGCCCCTATGGCAGCGACTTCACCAAGGGCTACAACCTGAAGTGCAAGGTGTTCGATACCTTCTTCAACCGCCCTGGCAAGAACCGGGCGGTGACCGCCTTTGCCAAGAGCCGCATGGCCGCGGAGTTTCTGCACGCGAAGGGCTTTGAGAAGGTCATCCCGGTGGGCGTGGGCCTGGACACCGACACACTGAAAGCCCCCTATGAGCCCAACGCCCGCCCGGCGGCCGCGGCCCGGGAGGGCTTCGAGCTGCTGTACATCGGCGTGCTGGAGGAGCGGCGCAACATCCGCTTCCTGTTCGAGGTGCTGGCAAAGGCCGCCGAACAGGTGCCCGGCCTGCGTCTGACGCTGGTGGGCAAGGGAGAGGAAGCCTATCGGGACGCCTGCTTTGCCTACGCCAAGGAGCTGGGTGTGTGGGATCGCATCGAGTACATCGAGCGGGTGCCTCAGAGCGAGGTCCACGCCCTGTACAAGCGGGCGAACCTGTTCGTGCTGCCCACCCGATATGAGATTTTCGGCATGGTCATTCTGGAGGCCATGTATTTCGGCCAGCCGGTGCTGACCAGCCTGAACGGCGGCTCCGACCTGCTGGTGGAGCACGGGCGCACCGGCTATGTGTGCGAAGGCTTCGACGCGGAGGAGTATGCGGCGCACATTGCCGCTCTTGCCGCCGACCCGGCGCTGCAGGTCAGCATGGGTGAGGCCGCCCACGAGCGCATCGAGCGGCACTTTGTGTGGGATGAGATCGCCCCCAAGATGCTGGCGGAGTACGAAAAGGTGCTGTGAGCGCCTGGGTTTTAAACAAAAAATCGCTTGTTCGTTGAAAGAGAGGAGCCCTCATGGAAAAACACACTCCGGCCCTGAGCATCATCATCCCGGTGTACAACGTGGAGGAGTATCTGCGCCAGTGCCTGGACAGCATCCTGGCGCAGGACTGCCCGGAGGGCTTTGAATATGAGGTGCTGCTGGCGGATGATGGCTCCACCGACTGCAGCGGTGTGATCTGTGATGAATACGCCGATGCCTATGGAAATGTGCGGGTGTTCCACCGGGAGAATGGGGGGCTTTCGGCTGCGCGGAACACTGGCATCGAGGCGGCGCAGGGCGAATATCTGCAGTTTGTGGACAGCGACGACTGGCTGGAGCCGGGCGCTCTGCAGGCGATCGCCGCCTCGCTCAAAGGGGAGCCGGATGTTCTGTTCGTGAACGTGAACCGCTATCTGAATGGCGAATGCACCGGAAAAAGCAACTATGAACCGTCGCTTCTTGCCGATGGCTATGAGGGCTTTGTGGATGGCTACATCCGCCGCTATGCACTGAACGGTCAGGCACAGTGTCTGATCGTGCGCCGTGCAGTGGTGGAGCAAACCGGGCTGCGTTTCCACGAGGGGATCCTGCATGAGGACATGGAGTGGACCCCGCTGGTCATCTGTGCGGCCCGCAGCGCCGCCGTTCTGCCGGAGCCGGTCTATGCCTATCGGCTTGCCCGGGCCGGCAGCATCATGGCCGGCCTAAATGAGAAGGCGATGGCCCGGCGGCAGCACAGCTGTGAGGAAGCCGCATTGGTCCTGGTGCGGGCGGCTGCACATCAGCAGACGCCCCGCAGCGACTGTCTCCTGCGGGCGGCCGGACTGGTACTGAGCCAGGCGCTGAAATACGCCGAAAAGCAGTCCGGCGGCGCACTGCGGGTGCTGGCGCAGACGGTCGGGAGCGACGAGCTTCTGAAGCAGGCTGCGGCCAATATGCCCCGCCGTATCCGGCTGTGTACCCGCCTGCTGGGGCTGGCCGGGGGCACCCGGCTGTACCGACGGGTCTGGGGTGACTGAACAGGATAAACGATGGAACGAGGTGCAGAGATGGCATACCGTGTGTGTATGGTGGCAGTGGGCAAGCTCCCTGTCCCCGCCACGCTGGGCGGCGCAGTGGAAACACTGGCCCAGCACCTGCTGGAGCAGAACGAGAAGGATCCCCGGGTGGAGTTCACCGTGCTGACGGTGGACGAGCCTGCCGCCCGTGCACAGGCGGCACAGTTCCGGCATGCGAAGTTCGTGTGGTTCAAGCCGCACATTCTTTGGAATAAGGTTTGGTGGCGGGTGCGCACTCTGGGCTTGAAGCTGACCGGCGAGGAACGGGAACTTCCGTTTCCTTATCAGCGCATGGAGGCTGCCCGGTGGCTGAAGCAGCACCACCATGAATTCGACTATATTCTGGCGGAGAGCGAGCTGGAGATCCCGCACTGGGGCAGCGTACCGCCTGAAAAGGTGCTGTATCATTTGCACTGGGCAGGGAAGCCGACGGTATGGAGAGATCAGTCGTTTAAACATCTTCTGGCCATCAGTCGATATGTGGCGGACGGCTGGAAGCATGGGACTGGACGAAGCGAAAAAAGCATCTCGGTGCTCCCTAATTGCGTCACACTGGATTCGTTTCTCCAGCGAATGACGTCGGAAGAACGTTTGCAGATGCGGCAAACGCTTGGTCTTTCTGAAAAGGAGTTCGTTGTATTGTATTGCGGCCGTTTAGTGCCACAAAAAGGCGTGAAGGAACTGCTGCTGGCTGTCCAAAAATTGAAATTTGAAGCGACCTTGGTTGTAGTAGGTAGTACAAATTTTGGACTGAGATCAACAAATGCGTATCAGCAGGAGCTCTATCAGATCGCGCAGCAGGGTCCGAACCGGGTGATTTTTACCGGGTTTGTTCCCAATAACGAACTTTGGCGTTATTATGGGGCGGCGGATGTGATCGCGATGCCCAGTATTTGGCAGGAACCTGCCGGTTTGGTGGAAGTGGAAGCAATGGCCGCAGGCAAACCGGTCGTTGCGACCCGCTCCGGCGGTATCCCGGAGTATCTGAGCGAAGGATGCGGCATTTTGGTGCCGGTCAGCGATGATCTGCCTGATGATTTGGCCGAAGCGCTCCAGACCTTGCGTAGCGATCCGGGTCGCTGCCACGCCATGGCGCAAGCGGGCCCCCGGGCAGCGTCTGCATTCAGCCCCGAACGATATTACAAGAATTTTGTGGATATTCTGGACGAACTGAACCGCCCGGAGTGAGAAAGGTGAAACGACCTTGGAAAATTCCCGTACCAAAAATTCAGTGCTGGCCATTGTGACCGGCGTTGTCCAAAAGCTGGCCTCCATCTTCATCGCGTTCTTCTCCCAATGGGTGTTCATCCACTATCTGGGCATGGAGTATGTGAGCGTGGACGGCCTGTTCAGCAGTGTACTGACCTTCCTCTCCCTCGCTGAGCTGGGGGTGGGTTCTGCCATCACGGTGTACCTGTACAAGCCGCTGGCAGATAAGGATCAGCGGGCGATCCACAGCTACATGAACTTTTACAAGAAGTGCTACCGGATCATCGGCTGGGTCATTTTGGCCGTTGGCCTGTGTCTGGTGCCGGTGCTGGATCAGCTCATCAACTTCGAGGATGCACCGCCCATCAACCTGTATGCGGTGTATCTGCTGTTCCTGCTGAATTCGGTGTTCTCCTACTGGTTCTTTGCCTATAAGTCCAGCATCATCTCGGCTGATCAGAAGAGTTACCTGATCAACAACCTGAACACGGTGTTTACTGTGTCGGCAAGCATTGCAAAATGTGCGGTGGTGCTGTTCACCCGCAACTTTATCCTTGCGCTGGTGGTGGAGCTTGGCATCGGCCTGTGCAAAAACCTGTACATCGCCCGCACGGCTGACCGCCTGTACCCCTTTTTGAAGGAGAAGCACGCGGATCCGTTGCCCAAAAGCGCGCTGGACCGGATGTTCCGGGACGTCCGCGCGATGTTTTTGAACAACCTGTCCTTCAAGCTGCTGTCGGCCACCGACAACCTGGTCATCTCGCTGCTGCTGAGCACCATCCTCATCGGCTATGCGTCCACCTATACCAAGCTCATCAACCATGTGGTCATGGTCATCGCCATGCTGACGGTGTCCTTCGGTGCCAGCATTGGAAACCTGGTCACCAAAGAGTCCCGTGAAAAGCAGATGAGTGTGTTCCGGCAGCTGTATCTGGCCAACTTCTGGATCAGCTGTGTGGCGTCTGTGTGCTTGTTCCAGCTGATGACCCCCTTTGTGCAGCTCTTTTACGGCAACGATCCGGAGCTGCAGGCGGGTGTGCTGTCGTGGGATCTGGTGGCCTGCCTGGTGCTGCATTTCTACTTCGGCACGGCGGCCAACATTCTGGATAACTTCAAGACTGCCATGGGACTGCTGCGGCAGGGCTGCTACCTGGCCATCTTTGGCGGTGTGCTGAACCTGGTGCTGGATTTCGTTCTTGCGCCGAAGCTGGGGCTGCTGGGCATTTACCTTGCCACCCTCATCGCCGAGGTGGGCACCACCTTCCTGCCCAAGGGTTGGTATGTGTATAAGGATGGTTTTGGTCTGTCGCCCTGGCCGTTTGTTGGCCGAATGCTGGCCCAGCTTGCGCTGACGGTGGGCTGTGTTGCACTGAACTGGCTGTGCTGCAGCTGGGTCACCGAGACCACGCTGTTCACCTTCATCGCTCAGTGTGTCATCAGCGCAGTGGTGCCGAATGTGGTGCTGCTGGCGGTATACGGCCGGACAGAGGAATTCCGGGGCATCCTGCTGCGGCTGGAGCCGATCATCAACAGAACACCGCTGAAAGCACTGGTCAAACAAAGGAGAGGATAAGCCATGAAGATCAAGCTGAAATATGTGGATTTCATGCGTGAACAGAATATGCGGGATGGCTTTGAGGAAATGATCCGGGCTGGCCTGGCCGATCTGGGCGAAGTGGAGTTTTGTGACGATCCGGATTACATCATTTGCAGTACCTTTGGGCGCGAATTCCTGCATTATGACTGCACCCGCATTTTTGTTTGCGGTGAAAATCTGCGGCCGGATTTTAACTTGTATGATTATGCAGCAGGCAGCGATTGGATGGATTATGAGGACAGGTTCCTTTCGTTCCAATGGTATTCCTTCCCCAAATGGAGAGAGTGGGCCAAGCTTGCCTTGGAAAAGCATACCTACCCACAGGAGGTTTATGAGAGCAAGGAGTGGTTTTGCAACTTTGTGGTATCCAATTATGGAGCCAACCCCATTCGTGAGGAGATGTTTCAGGCACTGAGCGCCTACAAACGGGTAGAGAGCGGCGGACGCAGCTGCAACAACCAGCCGGATGGAAAGCCTGTGGCTGACAAGCTGGCGTTCCAGCAGCAATGCCGCTTCAGTCTTGCGTTTGAGAATGCCCGTACGGCTGGCTACTGCACGGAGAAGATCCTGGATGCGTTTGCAGCAGCGACCGTCCCTATTTACTGGGGCGACCCGAAGGTGAGCCGCCTGTACAATCCGGAAGCATTCATCGACTGCGGCGACTGCCGAACGGTGCAGGAGATGGTGGAGAAGGTGCGCGTCGTGGAAGAAGATCGGGATCGATGGCTGTATATGCTGCGTCAGCCTGCGTTTACCGATATGGAGAAAGCCCGGCGGGAGATCGAAGGAAATCCCTTCGGTGAATTTATGCACCACATCGTGGCGCAGGGCCCTGAGGCAAGCCGCCGCCGCAGCCCGGATTTCTGGAATGCAAAATATGAGGAGAATGCCCGGCAGGTTGCCCGCCTGCAGCAGCAGTTCTGGTGGAAATACTATGCAAAGGGCGAGCGGTTCCTGGTGCGAAAGGGGATCTGGAAGAAATGAAGTGCTACGACATCGTGATGCCCATTTTGAAGTGCGACTGGCCCGCCGCCCAGGTGAACCTGCCCTTTGTGTTCAAAAATCTGCCGGTGAAGCGGCTGGTGGTGCTCAGCGGGCCGGACATTCAGGAACTGCTGCCGGATGACGAGCGCATCGTCTTTGTGGACGAGAACACACTGGTGGAGGGCATGACCTTCGGAGCAGTGAAGCAGATCATTCGGGAGCGCTGCGGCACGGACCGGCGTACCGGCTGGTACTACCAGCAGTTCCTGAAGCTGGGCTATGCCCGGGTCTGCGAAGACGAACAGTACATCGTCTGGGATGCGGATATGGTGCCGGTGCGCCCCATCGGGTTTGAAAAAGAGGATGGAACCCTGCTGTTTTGCTTGAAACAGGAGTATAACAAGCCCTATTTCGATACGCTCAAGACTCTGCTCGGTATTGAAAAGTGTGTGGAGGAGAGTTTTATTGCTGAAAACATGATCATGGACTGCGCCCTGATGCGGGAGATGCTGGCCGAGATCGAGGCAAACGATGCGGTGCAGGGTACAGCCTTCTGGGAAAAGTGCCTGTACGCGGTGGAGCCCGCCGAGCTGCCCCGCTCTGGATTCAGCGAGTTCGAGACCTTCGGCTCCTGGGTGATGACCCACCACCCCGAGCGGTATGCCACCCGCCGGCTGAAGGCTCTGCGCAGCGGCAAAAACATCCTGGGGGA
>JAFUQL010000247.1 GCA_017472375.1 Oscillospiraceae bacterium
ATCTCGCAGAAGATGACGCTGAGTACGGCGGGCAGCACAAAGCAGATCAGAGCCATGGCCAGCCAGTCGGTGCCGGTGATGGCAGCCTTGGCGCCGCTGGCCACGTCGTTGACCCAGCCGGTGTACACGCCGATCTGGCCCACCAGGCCGCAGGTGCCCATGCCGGAGGACACCGGCGCGCCGTTCATCTCAAACTTGAACAGGCAGGTGGCGATGGGGCCGGTGATGGCCGAGGCCAGCGTGGGAGGGATCCAGATGCGGGGATTGCGAATGATGTTGGGGACCTGCAGCATGCTGGTGCCCAGGCCCTGGCTGACCAGACCGCCCACGCCGTTCTCCTTGTAGCTCATGACCGCAAAGCCGATCATCTGGGCGCAGCAGCCCGCCACGGCGGCGCCGCCGGCCAGGCCGGTCAAACCAAATGCCGCGCAGATGGCCGCAGAGCTGATGGGCAGGGTCAGGGCGACGCCCACCAGCACCGACACCAGAATGCCCATGAAGAAGGGCTGCAGTTCGGTGGCCCACATGATGAGCTGACCCACCGAGCTGGCCGCCTTGCCGATGGCAGGGGCACACCACAGGCTCAGCAGCACGCCGGAGAAGATGGTGACCAGCGGGGTGACCAGAATGTCCACCTTGGTCTCCTTGCTGACGGCCTTGCCCAGTTCCGTGGCAACGATGGCGATCAGCAGCACCGCCAGGGGGCCGCCCGCGCCGCCCAGCGCGTTGGCAGCAAAACCCACGGTGATCAGGCTGAACAGCACCAGCGGGGGCGCCTGCAGGGCGTAGCCGATGGCGCAGGCCATGGCAGGGCCGCTCATGGCGCTGGCCAGCCCGCCCACGGTGTAGGTGATGACGTTCTCGCCCGAGGTGATGGATACGATGGGCTGGGTCAGCGCCTCGATGCCGAACTGGGTGCCCACCGTGTTGATGATGGTGCCGATGAGCAGGGACGCAAACAGGCCCTGCGCCATGGCGCCCAGCGCGTCGATGCCGTAGCGCTTGGCGGTGATCTCAATGTTTTTGCGTTTCAGAAACGCCTTCAGTTTCTCCATTTCTTGCTTCTCTCTCCTTCACACTTCCGTTTTCGTTTATCGGTTCTCTCACTGGTTTGGAACTAGCCCGGGCGCACCTCGCCCCTGGCGTCCGTGACAGCATACCACACAGGTGTCTTGACATCAAGGGGTTTCCCGAAAAAATTTTCGACAAAACCGGCTGTTTGGCGCAGTTTGGCATGAAAAAGGCGGAGCCGCCCCGGTGTGGGGCGGCTCCGCCGCTGTTTTGTATGGATCAGCCCTGCTTGCGGGCCTCCAGATAGTCGTTCAGTTCGCTGTTCAGCACGTCGGTGATGAACATATGCCCCGGGGCATGGGTGATGACGATGGGCGGGCGGGCGTTCTCCACGGCGGCCTGCGGGGTCACACCGCAGGGCCAGAACACAGGGATCTCCCCCTCGCGGATCTCCACCGGGTCGCCGTAGTCGGGCTTCATCACATCGGCCACGCCGATGGCGGCGGGGTCACCCATATGCACCGGCGCGCCGTGCACGTTGGGCATGGCGGCGGTGATCTGCCGGGCGATCTCGGCGTTCTCGGGGGTCATGGGGCGCATGCTGCACACCATGGGGCCCTCGAAGGGACCGGCCTTTTCGGTGGCAATGCTGGTCTTGTACATGGGCACGTTGCAGCCCTGCGCGATGTGACGCACCTCGATGCCGGCGGCGATCAGCGCCTCCTCAAAGGAGAAGCTGCAGCCGATCAAAAAGCCCACATAGCCCTCTTTCCAGTACTCGGACACGTCGGTCAGTTCCTTGGTGAACACGCCGTTTTCGTAAACACGGTACCGGGGGATGTCGGTGACGATGCTGGCGCCTTCGCCCATGGCGTGGGT
This sequence comes from Oscillospiraceae bacterium, assembly GCA_017472375.1. Lineage (GTDB taxonomy): Bacteria > Bacillota > Clostridia > Oscillospirales > Ruminococcaceae > SFJ001. The sequence continues at coordinate 1,891 of JAFUQL010000247.1, forward strand.
CTCGGGGGTGCCGCGCACGATCTCCAGCACCGGGCAGGGGAACGGATTCTTTTTGGTGTACTCCTCAAAGTCGGCGGCGTACTCGGGGGGCAGGATGGCGAGATTGGCCTGGGCATAGCCGGCGCACATGCCTGCGGTGGGGAAATCAATGACGCCCTGCCGGATCAGCTCGCGCACCCGGGCGGGGGTCTCGTGGATGTAAGGGGTAATATCGAAGGCCATGGCGGATCCCTCCTGTATTATTATTTATACTTTATACGAAATTTTTCTTCATGCGGGCCAGTTCCTCCCGCTGGCGGGCCAGCAGGCTCTGGGCCTCCTGCACGGTGACACGGGCAAAGCGCACCTTGTCGCCCGCCTTGAGCTGACCCAGTACGCCGAAGTCGGCGGTGATCACATTGGCGATCTTGGTGTAGCCGCCGGTGGTCTGGCGGTCGGCCAGCATGACGATGGGTCGCCCATGGCCGGGCACCTGAATGGCGCCGAAAGCGATGCCGTCCGAGATGATGTCGCCGCCGTCCTTATGCTGGATGGCGGGGCCGTCCATGCGGCAGCCCATGCGGTCGAACTCGTTGGTGACCGCATACTCCCCGGTGAGGAAGGTGGCCACGCCCGCCTCGGTGAAGGCATCGTCCTGGGGGCCCATGACCACCCGCAGGGTGTGTACCGCTGCGCGGGCAGCGTGTTCGGCGGGCACCCGCCGGGTCTCCATGCGGGGCAGCGCTGGCTTTGCGTCCCGCAGATTCAGCACATCGCCGGTCTGCAGCTTGCGGCCGTAATAGCCGCCGATGGCCGCCTTCATGTAGGTGGAGCGGCTGCCCATCACCGGGGCGATGTCCAGGCCGCCCGCAAAGGCGATGTAGGCGCGGCAGCCGGTGCGGGGGCCGCCGAAGCGCAGCACCTGACCGGCCTTCACCGCCACGGCCGCGTACATGGGCAGGGGCTGGCCGTCCAGCGCAGGAGCCAGATCGCCGCCGGTGACGGCGATGACCTCGGCGGTGTTAAAGCGGATGGCGGGGCCCAGCAGGGTGCATTCCAGCACAGCTTCGCCCTCATCGTTGCCCGCCAGCAGGTTGGCGATGCGGGCAGCGCGGGGGTCGCACACGCCGGACACCGGCACGCCAAACTGCTGGTATCCGGTGCGGCCCAGGTCCTGCACGGTGGTCACCGCGCCGGGGCTGAGGATGGTGATGCTCATACCCAGTTTCATGCCTGCGCCTCCTCTCTGGGGAACGAGGGGCAGACGTACTCGCCCTTCTCCGCCAGCTTTGCAATGCGGTCAAACTCCGCCCGGTCGATGGGGCGGAACCGGATGTACTGGCCGGCCCGGGGCAGGATGGGCTCCGCCCGGTCGGGGTCGTACATCTTCACGGGGGTGCGGCCGATGAGCTGCCAGCCGCCCGGGGAATCGATGGGGTACACGCCGGTCTGCCCGCCCGCGATGCCCACCGAACCGGCGGGGATCTTCACCCGGGGCTGGGCCAGCCGGGGGGTGGCGATGGCCTCGCTCATGCCGCCCAGATAGGTGAAGCCGGGGGTGAAGCCCAGCATATAGATCAGGTAATCGGTGCCCGCATGGACGGCAATGACCTGTTCCTCGGTCATGCCGGCGTGCTGGGCCACAAAGGGCAGATCCGGGCCCATCTCGCCGCCGTACAGCACCGGGATCTCCAGCACCTCGCTGGGCGGGATGTCGATGGAGTCCAGCTGCCCCAGCAGGGTCTGCAGGCGGATCTTCAGCGCGTCGTACCCGATGACCGCCGGGTCGTAGTGGATCATCAGGCTGCGGTAGGTGGGCACCGTCTCCACGATGCCGGGGGTGTGGCTGTTCTCCAGCGCGATGTTGAAGGCGCGGATGCGGCGGTTGACGCTCTCGCTGATCTCATTGCCGAACTCCACCGCCAGCGAGGTATCGCCGGTGAGCAGGAATCTTGGTTCGTTCACGGGTGTTCCCTCCCCTTGTCAGACGATCTCGGCGATGGGGGCGATGGTC
>JAFUQL010000030.1 GCA_017472375.1 Oscillospiraceae bacterium
CGTGCCGACGATAGTTGACTGGAGACGGTCCGCGAAAATAGGTAGGTGCCGGCTTTTTCTTTTTGCACCATTAGCTCAGTTGGTAGAGCAACTGACTCTTAATCAGTGGGTCCTGGGTTCGAGTCCCCGATGGTGCACCACGCAAAACACCCGAATGCAGCAGCATTCGGGTGTTTTCTTTTTGCGCTGGGGCCCTTCCTGTGCTATAGTAGGGTCAGAAACTGAGATCAAATCGCCGCAGGCGAATTTGTATATGGATGGACCATTCTTATTAAGGAGCGCATCAATGAAGCAAACCATCGATCTGCACCTGCACACCCGTGCATCGGACGGCACCGACACACCCCTTGAGTTGCCTGAGAAACTGCGGGAGTGCGGCATCACCACCTTTGCAGTCTGCGACCACGATACCATCGACGGCGCCATGGAGATCGAGCAGTACGCCGACCTCACCGGTCTGCAGTTTGTGCGCGGGGTGGAGTTCTCCTGCCGGTGCGAGGGCAAGAAGTGCCATATCCTGGGATACGGCTATGACCCGGAGATTCCGGCCTTTCAGGCGGTGCTGGAACACGGGCGACGGCTGCGGCTGCATAAGCAGGAACAGCGGCTGCGCTATCTGCAGGAAGAACATGGGATATATTTTACCGAGGCGGAGCTGGACTGGCTGAACAGCCTGAACAGCGTGGGCAAACCCCATCTGGGCAAATTGCTTCTGGATCGGGGGCTGGGTGATAGCCTGACCGAGGTCATTCAGAACTACATCAACGGCTGTCCCTCGCTGGATGACCGCATCCCTGCCGCCGAGGCCATCGACGGCATCCTGCAGGCGGGCGGCATTCCGGTGTGGGCCCACCCGCTGGGCGGCGAAGGTGAGCGCCGCCTGCCCCCGGATGAGTTCCGTGCCCGACTGACCCTTCTGCGGGCGGCGGGCATCCGCGGGCTGGAGTGCTGCTACTCCCGCTATGGGCGGGAGGAGATGGAGCTTCTGCTGGGCGCCGCGCAGGCCTGCGGGCTGCTGGTCAGCGGCGGCAGCGATTACCACGGCGCCAACAAAGACATCCCGCTGGGCACTTTAAATGCCATAGGTGAGCCGGTGGGCGAGGAGACCCTGACCCTGCTGGACGAACTAAAAAACGTGACAAACTGAAATAAAAAAGCTCCGGCTTGTACACTGTGTACAGCCGGAGCTTTTTTGCCTGAGCCAGAGCTCACTTTTTAAAGTAGTCGGGGTACTGTTCCTTCAGTGCCTGTACATCGATGGCATACCGGCCCAGATGTGTTTCCATCAGCCGGCGGGCGCGTTCCGGGTTCCGATTCACGATGGCATCCAGCAGAGCCTCATGGTCCCGCACGATCTGAGGATCCTTTACGGTGCTCAGCGCCAGGCTGCGCACGCGCTCGAAATGGATGGACAGGTTGGCCACCTGCTGGCAGGTCTGGGGCTTGTTGGCGGCTCCGAACAGCAGCTCGTGGAACTGGTCGTCCAGCGACATGAGCATCTCCGGATAGGGGGTCTCGGCCTGAATGTAGAAGTTCTGCAGGCGAACGTTTTCCTGCAGGCGGCTGAGCCACTCCGGGGTCAGGGTGGTGCAGGCCAGCTCGGCCACGGCGCACTCCATCACACGCCGCATGAAGCGGGCTTCCTCCACCAGCGCGGGGTCGATGAGGGCCACGCTGCTGCCTCGCTGCGGATAGATCTCCACGATCCGTACCTTGTTCAGTTCAATGAGCGCCTCGCGCACCGGTGTGCGGGAGAGCCCCAGTGCGGCTGCCAGCTCGTTTTCGCTGACCATGCTGCCGGGAGCAAGCTCCAGCCGAATGATGTTTTCCTTGATGGTGCGCAATGCGTAATCGCGCCCGGTCTCCCGGGGCAACCGATCGGTCAAATACATAGCTTCTATGCCTCCTGATATCACAGTTATTAGCATACAGTCCGAAGACGATTCAGTCAAGAACTAGTATGGAAGAATGCAACAAAAATGAAGCAAAGTTATTTTAATATGCACAAATGTACCGCATTGTACGCGAATACGCTGTGCGGACAAGCGGTATGGAGGTATGAAAAGCAAGAAAGGCGGGTCTGCGGCACATGGGAACATGACCGCAGGCGCATCTGGCGGTTTCGTGCGAAGTGCATAAAATGCACGCGAACTTTTTGGCAGAGATTTTTGGAAAAATTTCTTGTGTTCTAGTATACAAGTGCTATAATAGAAAATGGAAAGAGTCGGGTACATCTCAGCCATATGGGGAAGTGTACCGGCCAAGCGAATGAAAGAAGCTGCCGGCAGGCAGGGGGGTCAGCCCCGGAAGGAGTACACCATGAACGAGATCATCCAGAGAATCTACGAGATCGGCATTGTGCCGGTCATTGCCATCGACGACGCCGACAAGGCTGTGCCTCTGGCCCGTGCGCTGGTGCGGGGCGGCCTGCCTGCCGCTGAGGTCACCTTCCGCACTGCCGCCGCCGAGGAAGCCATCCGCCGCATTGTGGCCGAGGTGCCCGAGATGCTGGTGGGCGCCGGCACCGTGCTGACCAAAGAGCAGGCCGACCGCGCCATTGCCGCCGGCGTGAAGTTCATCGTCAGCCCCGGCTTCAACCCTGAGATCACCCGCTATGTGATCGACAAGGGCATGCTGATGATGCCCGGCACCGCCACCCCCGGTGAGATGGAGCAGGCCATGAGCATGGGTCTGGACGTGGTGAAGTTCTTCCCCGCCGAGCAGAACGGCGGTGTGGCCAAGCTGAAGGCGGTGGCCGCCCCCTACGCCGGCCTGCGCTGGATGCCCACCGGCGGCGTGAACGCCAAGAACCTGATGGACTACCTGAGCTTTGACCGCATCATCGCCTGCGGCGGCACCTGGATGGTCAAGAAGGATCTGATCGACAACGAGCAGTGGGATGAGATCGAGGCGCTGACCCGTCAGGCCGTGCAGACCATGCTGGGCTTTGAGCTGATGCATGTGGGCATCAACACCGACAACGCCGAGGAGGCCGAGAAGGCCGTGAAGATGTTCCAGGCCATGTTTGGCTTTGAGTCCAAGGAAGGCAACTCCAGCCACTTCCTGAACAGCCGTCACATCGAGGTGATGAAGAAGCCCTACTTCGGCAAGAATGGCCATCTGGCCATTGGTACCAACACCCTGCCCCGCGCCATCGCCTACTTCGAGTCCCGCGGCTTCAAGTTCCGTGAGGGCACCATCACCGCCAAGGCGGCCTACTTTGAGGACGAGATCGCCGGCTTTGCCATCCATCTGCTGCAGAAGTAAGCAGACCAAGCGCCATTTCCGTAGCGGGAGGGCCTGTTTCCACGGCCTGCCCGCCCGATGCATCCGCCCGTCCCCACCCAGGACGGAAAAATCACCGCACCCTCTGCGCGAGGATGCGGTGATTTTTTGTTTTGCAGATCGTATCAACAAGGGAGCCGGATCCCCCGTGCCCACCCTCGCCGCTGGCCAATGCTTGGTAATGCGGGATGCGCGGTAAAGCGTGCGGTCGTACCATGTCGGGGCATATGAGTGAAAGCCGGGATTCGAACCCGCGTGCGCCCTTGCACGTACCACCCTACGTGGACTCATTCTCAGCCACAGAGATCGCATTCGCTCCGGCGGCTACCGGTCCGGCTCACAGCAGCTCGGTGGACCAGTTCACGGCCTGGATGCGGTTATCCAACCGGCGCAGCATGCCGGACAGGTCATCCGTTTGCTTCTGCAGTGCCTTCACGTTCATGGTGCTGAGGATGCGGATCTCGGTGCCGCGGGCGCGGCGGACGGTCTGGCTGGCCTCATGGGTGAAGCTGCGCAGAGCATCCAGCCGCAGGTTCAGGCAGTCGCGGCGGGCCAGCAGATCGGTCAGGCTTTCCCCATCGCTCAGGGTAGCGCAGTTGGTGTGGTTGATGCGCGCCATCAGGGTCTCCAGGCGAGAGGTACAGCGCTCCAGCTCCACCAGCAGCTCGGCAGGGTCCTCCGCAGGGGATTCCCCCTCCTGCACCAGTGCATTGGCGCACAGGCGGGCACTCAGCTGTGCGATCTGGCGGTTCAGCGCGGCGCGCTCCTGCAGGGCTTCGGCCAGTTTCATGGGCAGCTCCTCCTTTGTCTGGGGTCACTTTTTGGCGGTGTCACGATGGGCGGATTCGGATTGGCGAGTCATCTGCTCGAACTGGATGCGCTTCTGCACATAGACCTTGCAGGCGTAGGACTGGGCCACGCGGCGCACCAGACGAGTCACGTCGTTGGGGGAGCGGGCGGTGTCCAGCACGGGGAGGCGCTCATCCGAGAAGGCCGCCCGCAAGGCGTTCTCGATCTCGGTGCAGAAGTAGTTGTAAGCCATGGGCAGAGGGTATTTTTGCAGTCCGATGTGGATGAGCGCATACAGCTCGGGGATGCTGAGTACCTGCTTCATGGCGCAGATCACCAGCAGATAGGCCTGCTGTGTGCGGCCGTACTTTTTGTTTACCGGGCGGGCGACCACCTTCATCTTCACATAGTTGTTCACCATGGCCTTGGTCAGAAGGGGATCGTCGTCGGTGGGGTCGGTGAGGGGGGTGTAGACGGCGTTGATGTAGTTGGTGAGCTGGTCCATGTACAGCTCGATGGCGGGCAGCTCCTCCCACCGGGGACAGTGAAAGGAAAGCACGTCCCGCACCAGCGGGGACTGCTCAAAGGTGATGGACATTTCGCTTCCTCCTTTCGGGAACGGTCGGGGGTCAGTCCTCCGGGTGGTGCTTGCGCCAGGCCAGATACCCCTCCAGAATGACGGCGGCGCTCACCGAGTCCAGCCGATCCTTGCGCTTCTGACCGAATACGCCGTTCTCGCTCAGGATGCCGGCGGCGGTCACGGTGGTACGGCGCTCGTCCCACAGGACCACCGGCAGACCGGCGGCCTCCTCCACCTTGCCGGCCAGGCGGCGGCTCTTGCCGGCGCGGGCGCCCTCGGTGCCGTCCATATTCATGGGCAGGCCGATCAGGATGCGGGCGGCCTTCTGCTCAGCGGCGGCCTGTGCGATCAGCGCCACCACCTTGTTCATGGACTTTTCGTTCAGTTGGGGCAGGGGAGTGGCGAGCAGCTCGCTCTCGTCACAGATGGCGAGGCCGGTGCGGGCATCGCCGTAATCTACGGCCAGGATCTTCATGGTCTACTCCTTATGGCCGCCCGGTGGGCGGGTGATGAAACCGCGTGATGCGGTATTGGATGCTATGTTTCATTATACCAGTGAGGCGGTGCAAAATCAATGCGGCAGTGGGCAGACAGGGCTCTGCGGACAAAAAACAGCCGCCCCACAGGGCGGCTGTGTAACGGCAGAGCGGTCGCCTGTGTTCACACTCCGGGAAACGGCGAAGGACGGCGGTTTATTCCACCAGGATCAGACCGAAATGATTCTGCGTCTCCCCTTTTTTCCGCAGGGTGTGGATCTCAAGCCCAAGTCCCCTCACGGTGGCAAAGACATCGATGCCGCAGGCCTCCATCGAAGGGGCGGTCTTGCCGGGAAAATTGCAGTGATCAGGGTTGCAGACAGCGCACTTTTTGCAGGGGCCGCTGCCAAAGGCGATGGCCTTGTAGTAGTCGTCCAGAAACAGCTCCCGGGCTGCTTCGACCGCCAGCGGGGTCACGAGGTTCATGTCGTGGCAGCGGAACAGGATCCCGTACCGGTAGGCATCGAGGATCTCCTGTGTTTCCTTCCATGTGGGGCAATTCGGCGGGCAGCAGTGGCTTTTTCCGTAGGTGCCGCAGCCGTACCGGCATTTGTAGATCGTCCAGGGGGCGGTGACGACTGAGGATGCCTCGATCCGCATGGCCAGATCGGCGCCGCCTTGTTTCAGAAGCTCAAAGTATTTTCCATACATTCACTTGCCAATGGACTGTTGCGGTTCCATTCCAGCTTACCAGATGTCAGGCCGAACTTCAATCGCCAAGGGGCGCGGTGCAGACGAAAAACAGCCGCCCCGCAGGGCGGCTGTATGGCAGCGGGGCGTCAGCCTGCGTCCGCACTCTGGGAAATGGAAGTGCTGCCGGAAGCGGTCTCCTCGCCGGCAGCCTGCCCGCCGTTCAGCAGGTCGGGCAGGAACTCCGAGATGAGCATCACGATGGCCAGCGCGATCAGCACCACCAGCATGGACCCCTTGCGGCCGTTGTCGGTGGGCTGAAGTGTGGTGGGTGTGGCGTTTTTCTTCGCAGCGCTGTTCTTTTTGCGCTGCTTGTGGTTTCCGGAAGACATGGTGGTTCAACCTCCTTGGGGGTCCTGGGGTTTGTTTTTGGTGGGGTCATTCCCCGGCGGGATGCTTCATGTGGCGCTTGCAGGTGAAGCGCACCAGACCGGTGCGGTCCAGCGCCACCATCAGTGCGGGGATGAAGATAAGCTGCAGCAGGATGCCGGGGATGGCGTTGAGCAGAGCGCCGGACAGGAACATCGCCCAGCCGAAGGTCTGCCCGGCCATGCCGGTGAGCACCACCATGGCGCAGCCCCACACCGCGCGGCCGCCCACCATGGCGGCCAGCAGGCAGCGGTAGAGAGACAGCACACACTTCCAGCGGGAATGGCCATACAGCCAGCCGGCGATCAGCCCGTAGGCGGCCAGCTCAAAGGCCATGGCGGCGGCGGTGGGCCACAGGGGCGGCATACCGAACAGGACACTGCGCATCAGCGGCAGGATGAAGCCCACCGCAAGGCCGTGTTTCCAGCCGCAGATCAGGCCGCAGAGCAGCACCGGGATGTGCATGGGCAGCAGCATGCTGCCGATCTCCGGGATCTGCCCGGTGAGGAAGGGCATCACCAGCCCCAGCGCCAGAAACATGGCGGCGAGGGTCAGATTTTGGATGGTGCGTTTCACATTCATGGGCGAACCTCCTTAGGTGGGTCAGTCGGCGAGAAGCGCGCCGGTGTCTAGCACCAGCGTGTCTGGGGCGGGCAGGCCGAAGGCCTGGTGGTACTGCGCCTCCAGAGGCATCCACAGCCGCTCGAAGGTGGGGAAGTAGTCCCCCTCCCGTTCCATCAGACGGCGGCGGCGCTCCGGCTCGGGGCAGGCGAGAAACAGTTTCATATCGTAAAATTCTGCGAGGTCTGGGTGCTGGCTGTAGCTGCCCTCCAGAATGGTGAAGGGCTTGTGGGGCACCGCTTCGGCCTCGGTGAAGGCACCGGTCTGGCAGTCGTACCGGCGGCGGACGGCGGGTCTGCCCTCGGCACAGGGCTGCAGCACCTCGGTGCGGATGCGATCCAGATCCATGTTCCCGGCGGGCCGCTGCATCCAGTCTGCCGCGCGGCGGTCGGGGGGCAGGTAGTAGTCGTCGGTGTGGAAGACCTCGCAGTCGAACAGATCCGCCAGAACCGCGGCCAGCCGGCTCTTGCCGCTGCCGCACTGCCCGTCGATGGACAGTACCAGCGGCGCGCCGCTGCTCAGGTGCTCCCACACCGCCCAGATGACCGTGAACCAGTTGGCCCAGTCGGTGCGCAGCAGGCGGTAGGCGGGGGCATAGGCCGCCCGGTAGGCGTCGCTGTGATGCACGGCGGGGCAGCCCACAGCGGTGTACGGTTCCAGATATTCCTCCATGCCGGGCACATCCAGGGTGCGAAGCAGCGCCAGCTTTTCACCCAGTCCTTCGCCGGTGCCGGTATGGCTGCGGGCGGTGAGGACGAACAGCTGGGTCAGCAAAGAGGCGGCCTGAGCCAGCGCCGCCGGGTCGGGGATGTGGTTCAGGTGGAACCGCACCAGACCCCCGCCGATGGGCTCGGGAGACCTCACAGGGGCGTCGGCGGGCACGGCGCTCCATTCCTCCAGCAGGCGGGCATAGAGCTGCTGGGGGTCGGCAAGCAGGTGTTCGGCCCCCAGTTCCGACTGGTAGGCCAGCTTCACATAGTCCCGGGGCTCCATCTGCGGCCAGCGGGCCCGGTGTTCTTCAAGGATGCGGGAAAAATCGGCCACGGGCGGGGCCTCCCTTCACAGAAAACGATCGTATAAAATCATTCTAACACATTTTGGCCCCCCTGCAACCGTCAAGGCGGAAAAAGTGCCCCAACCAGCCGAGTTTACCCCGCGCCCGGCGAATAGTCTGACACCTTGACAATTCCATATAGGGTCGAAAACAAACGCAGGAACGAACAAAGGAGGGTTGCCTATGAAGGACTTGAAGCGGGCGCTGGAGCAGGCCGGGCGCGGCTGTGCGCGGTCGGGCAAGGCGCTGACCGCACCCATCGGGAGCGGCGTGTGTCGCATCGCCGCCGCCGGGGACGGTGTGCATCTGTGGAGCCAGGCGGAGCTGCCCCCGGACAAGGCCGGGCACCGGGAGCTGCTGGGGCTGCTGGGCTGCCTCAACCGGGGTGAGGCGGGCGCTCCGGTGTTCACGCTGGTGGACGGGCAGACGGTGGAGGCCGAGGCACGCTGTGCCCGCAGCCCGGAGGCGGTGCTTGGCGCGCTGAGCCGGGTGGAGGAGGTTCTGGGCCTGCTGCAAGACTGCGCGGCCGGGCGTCTTGATTCGGCGGCGGAGCAGACCCGCCTTGCGGAAGAACAACGCACCGCTGCC
>JAFUQL010000248.1 GCA_017472375.1 Oscillospiraceae bacterium
GCGGTGAAGGCTGCAGAGCTGAAGCGGCTGGAGCACACCACCGTGCGCGCCGCTGACCTGAACGCTGCCTGTGCTGCAGTCGGGGTGGATCCGGGCGCCACCGGCGGTCCTGCCGCCGAGGTGCTGCGGCGCCCGGGCGTTACCTATGAGCTTTTGGCCGGCATCATCGGCCGGGGTGAGGGCGTTACTCCCATGATGGCCCAGCGCATCGAGACCGAGATCAAGTACGCCGGTTACATTGCCCGGCAGCAGCGGGCCATCAAAGAGGTACAGCGCCGTGAGAGCGTGCAGATCCCGAAAGATTTTGACTACTCCGGCATTCAGGGCCTTACTTTGGAGGCCCGGGAAAAGCTGGACCGCATCCGGCCCCGCAGCCTTGGTCAGGCGGGCCGCATCCCGGGTGTTTCCCCCGCCGACGAGGCCGTGCTGAGCCTTGCGCTGAAGGCTGCTAAAGTTTAAACAATTTTTCGCCTGAATGTTAAAAACACAGGAAGACAAAGGAGATCGAACTATATGATCGACCAGGCAAGACTGATCGAAAAATGTGCCGCCGCCGGCATTCCTCTCACGGCAGAGCAGGCGGCCAGGCTGGACGACTACGCCCGCATTCTGGTGGAGTACAACCAGAAGGTGAACCTGACCGCCATCACCGACCCGGAGGGCATCGAGAACAAGCACTTTGTGGACAGCCTGCTGTTCGCTGCCCAGCCCGAGGTGGCCGGGGCGATGGTGGATGTGGGCACCGGTGCGGGATTCCCGGGTGTGGTGGCCAAGATCTACAAGCCTGAGCTGGCGCTGACCCTGATGGAGCCCACCGGAAAGCGGGTGGATTTTTTGAAGTATGCCTGCGCCCAGCTTGGCCTGACCGGGGTGGAGTTTGCCAAGGAGCGCGCGGAGGAAGCCGCCCGCAAGGTGTGGCGTGAGCGCTTCGATCTGGCCAGTGCCCGCGCGGTGGCAGCGCTGCCCATGCTGTGCGAATATTGCCTGCCGCTGGTGAAGGTGGGTGGCCGCATGATCGCCATGAAGGGCCCCGAGGGCGAGGCGGAACTGGCTGCTGCGAAGGGCGCCATCTCCAAGCTGGGCGGCAGAGCCCTGGAGGTGCGCAGGCTGACCCTGCCCGGCGGCGATGTGCGCACTCTGATCGTTTGCGAAAAGATTTCGCAAACTCCCTCCGTTTATCCCAGAAATGGTGGAAAAATCGCAAAAAATCCGTTAAAATAAGCGAGTTTACGCGATTTTTGTAAATGGAAATAACTGGAAAATGTGACCGGTCTGTGGTATGCTTGTCCTGTAAGGAACAGGAGAGATGCTGCGGACCGGTTTTTCACATTTTTTGAATGATCTGTTGAAACTCCAAACAGGCAGCGTTGAAGTGTTAAGCTGCAAAAAAAGAGGGAGGTCTGCAATGCTGGATCAGCCAAAGACGGCCGGAAAGGTCTATCTCATTCCGCTGGAACAGATCGAACCGGCGGCTCATCAGGCGCGGACGACCTTTGATGAAAAGGAGCTGGCCCGGCTGGCGGTGTCCATTTTGGAGCACGGTCTGCTGCAGCCGGTCACGGTGCAGCGCATTGGCAGAAAGAGCTACCGGCTGATCGCCGGAGAACGGCGGCTTCGTGCCTGCCGTATGGCGAATCTGAGGCAGATCCCGGCACTTTTGTCGGAATGCGACGAGCAAAAAGCTGCGGCGCTGGGGCTGGTGGAGAATCTGCAGCGTCAGCCGCTGGATCCGTTTGAACAGGCCCGGGGCATCCGGGAGATGATCGGCCTGTGGGGCTGCACTCAGGAGGAGGCCGCCCGCAGGCTGGGCATGGCACAGCCCACGCTGGCCAACAAGCTGCGCCTTTTGGCCCTGACGGAAGAGCAGCAGCGGTTTTGTCTGGAGCAGGATCTCACCGAACGGCACGCCCGTGCGGTATTGCGCCTTTCGGAGGAAGCCCGAATGGCGGCACTCCAGCGCATGGCGGAACAGGGGTTGAATGCCCGGCAGGCGGATGAACTGGTGAGCAGTCTGCTGGCTGTATCACCCAGAAAACCCGGCAAGCCCCGCCGCCGGGTGATGGTGCGGGATGTGCGGGTGTTTGTGAATACCATTGACCGGGCGGTGCGGCTGATGAAGGATGCAGGTGTTCCTGCGCAGGTGGGCCGCACGGACGGCGAGGACTACATCGAGTATCGGGTGCGCATTCCCACCGGTGCGGCTTCTCCGACAGAGAAGGGGAGAGAGACCGGATCTGTCTGCGGGACTTTGTGCCGTGAGAAGCAGACTTGAAATGAGGAAGGATCCTTCAGAAAAATGAAACACGCCCTGCAGGCCATCGCCTGTGGGGCGTGTTTGTTTTATCTGCAAATGAAAGGGGGCCAACGGCGGGCGTGCCCTGCAAAATCATAAAACCCATGTTGAGCCATTGGCCTTTGCGGTTCTTACAAAACACCCTCCAGTTTCAGCAGAGCTTCTTTGATGTGCAGGCCGCCGGAGTATCCATGCAATTTTCCCTGGCCGTCCAGCACCCGGTGGCAGGGGGTCACGATCCATACCGGATTGCGGGCCATGGCGCCGCCCGCTGCCCGTGCCGCCCCGGGATGCCCGGCCATGGCGGCGAGCTGCCCGTAGGTCACCGTTTTGCCGTAGGGAATGCTGCGGGTGACTTCCCATACTTTCTTTTGAAAGGCCGTTCCGGCCGGGTCCACGGGGAGGTCGAACTCCGTGCGCTGCCCGGCAAAGTATTCAGCCAGTTCCTGGGCGGTGCGCAGCGCCAGGGCACCGTCCTCGCCGGCCAGAGGGAGGGCAGGGGACGGAACAAACCCACGCCCCATGAGCTGCAGCAGGGTCAGGCGGCCGTTGTCCACGCAGATGTGGCAAATGCCCAGCGGGGTCTCGCAGTAGTGTTCCATGTTGTCCTCCTTTGGCCGAATGTGGGGAGCTTTTCTCCATTATAGCACAAACAGGAGGCGGCAGCTGACTCTGCTGCATGAAATGTTCCACATGGAACATTTTAAGGTATTGATGGCTGCAGGGGAGAGATTGTTCCACGTGGAACATTCCAACAGCAGCAAAGCGAAAAAGTTCGGGATTGTTCCACGTGGAACAAATTTAAGGAAACAAAGCATCTTTCATGCAAAATAATGCCTTTGAAGGAGCAAAAAAGGTTTCAAAAGCAAGCATTCTGTGATATAATAGCCGCAGGCTCTTTTTCGGCGGTCAGCCTGCCGGAGAAAGGGCCAAAATGCACTCAAAACCCAGTGTACGGAGGCAGCGGAATGGGCAAGGTCATCGCAGTGGCAAATCAGAAGGGCGGTGTGGGCAAAACCACCACCGCTGTCAACCTGGCGGCCTGTGTGGCATCTCTGGGCAAAAAGGTCCTGATCGTGGATCTGGACCCCCAGGGCAACACCACCAGCGGGTTCGGCCTTGCCAAGCGCAGCGTGTCGGTGAGCTGCTATCATGTACTGATCGGTGAGGGCCGCCCGGAGGATGCCATTCAGTCCACTCAGTTTGGGGTGGACGTGATGCCCTCCAACAGCCAGCTTGCCGGTGCCGGCATCGAGCTGGTCACCCTGCCCCGGCGCGAGCGCCGGCTGCGGGACGGTCTGGCCCCGGTGGTGGGAAAGTACGATTTCATCTTTATCGACTGCCCGCCCAGCCTGGATCTGCTGACCCTGAACGGCTTGTGCGCCGCCGACACCGTATTGGTTCCCATCCAGTGCGAATACTACGCGCTGGAAGGCCTGAGCGAGCTGATGGCTACCCTGAAAACGGTGCGCAAGATGTACAATTCCTATCTGGATGTGGAGGGTGTGGTGTTTACCATGTTCTCCGGCCGGCTGAACCTGACCCTGCAGGTGGTGGAACAGGTGAAGCGATTTTTTGGCGATAAGGTGTATAAGACCACCGTGCCCCGCAATGTGCGCCTGTCTGAGGCACCCAGCTACGGGCAGCCCATCAATTTCTACGACCCCAGCAGCAAGGGCTGCGAGGCCTATATGGATATGGCGCGGGAATTCCTGCGCAACCAGCGCCTGTAACTGCCGAAACGGGCTTGTTTTGACCTTTTAAAGACCGAAAAAACGACCAAGGCTGCGGAAAAAGACCGCGGCCGGATGGGGGGAACGAAGAATGGCGAAGAATAAGGGAGGTCTGGGCCGCGGCCTGGACAGCCTGTTCGTGGATACCCTGCCCGCCGCCGATGAGAGCAGCGGCGAGGTGAGCACCCTGCCCCTGCGGGACATCGAGCCGGACAAAGAGCAGCCCCGCAAAGTGTTCGAGGATGAGGCGCTGGCCGAGCTGGCCGCATCCATCGCAGAACACGGCGTGCTGCAGCCCATCGCGGTGCGGCCCAAGGCGCTGGGCGCGGGCTACACCATCATCGCCGGCGAGCGCCGCTGGCGCGCCGCCCGTATGGCGGGCCTGGCCGAGGTGCCGGTGGTCATCCGCGATGTGACCGATGAACAGGCCATGGAGCTGGCCCTGATCGAGAACCTTCAGCGCGAGGATCTCGACCCGGTGGAAGAGGCCATGGGCTACCGCCAGTTGATGGACAAGTGCGGCCTTACCCAGGAACAGGCTGCCGCCAAGCTGGGTAAAAAGCGCTCCACGCTGGCCAACAGCCTGCGTCTGCTGAACCTGCCGGATCCGGTTTTGGAGCAGCTTCGCCTGGGCGCGCTGAGCATGGGCCACGCAAAGCCTCTTCTGGCGCTGGGCGATGCCGCTCTGCAGGAGCAGGCGGCCAGCCAGATCGTGGCGCAGGACCTGAACGTGCGTCAGGCCGAAGCGCTGTGCAAGCGTTTGGCCAAGCCCGCACCGGAAAAGCCCGCCTATCAGGCGCCGTCTCTGCCCAAAGAGGTGGAGCTGAGCCTGCATGAGGTCATCGGCAATGAGGTGAAGGTGAAGTACAAGGAGGGCCGGGGCAGCCTGACCGTCCACTTCTACTCCGACAAGCAGCTGCTGGACTTCGCCAACCTGTTGGGCCACTACGATCGCTTTGCCAATCTGCCCGACGACGAGGACTAAACCCTGTTATAACCAAAAATTTATCATAGAACCAAGCATAGAGAGGAAGGAATTTACCAATGCTGGACATCAAATTCGTTCGGGAGAACCCCGAAGCCGTCAAGGAGAACATCCGCAAGAAGTTCCAGGAGCACAAGCTGCCTCTGGTGGACCAGGTCATCGAGCTGGACGCCCAGCTGCGCGCCGCCATCGGCGAGGCCAGCAGCCTGCGCGCCGAGCGCAACGCTCTGTCCAAGAAGGTGGGCATGCTGATGGGTCAGGCTAAGAAGGACCCCAGCAAGCTGGCCGAGGCCGAGTCCGTCAAGGCTCAGGTCACCGCCCAGGCCCAGCGCCTGAAGGAGCTGGAGGAGCTGGAGGTCCAGCTGCAGGAGAAGGTCCAGGAGATCATGTATGTGATCCCCCAGATGATCGACCCCAGCGTGCCCATCGGCCCCGACGACGGCAGCAACGTGGAGGTGCAGCGCTTCGGTGAGGCCA
>JAFUQL010000031.1 GCA_017472375.1 Oscillospiraceae bacterium
CCTGCTGACCAATCAGCGCACCAAGGAGACCAAGTATTACCAGGCGGCCGGCGCCACCGAGTATGCTGCAATGGCTTCGGCGCAGGGCGTTGTGCAGGATCTGGAATACAAGGCGACCTTCCCCCTGCTTCTGAACATTGCCGAGCAGCCCACCTATTTCATCCCCCTGAAGGACAACACCGAGCTGGTGAAAAGCTATGCCATGGTGAACGTAGCGCAGTATCAGATCGTGGCCACCGGCTCCACCGTGTCCGAGTGTGAACAGAAGTACATCCAGCTTCTGAACACCAAGGGGCTGGTGCAGGAGGAACAGCTTCCTCAGACCAGTGTGACCGGCGTGATCCGTGAGATCCGCAGCGCGGTGCTGGACGGCAACACCCTCTACTATCTACAGCTCGAGGGCAGCGAGAACTATTACTCCATCAGCGCCCGTGAAAGTGAGATCGCGGTCATTCTGAATGTGGGCGATACGGTCACCATCCACCATGAGCTGACCGACGGGACGGATCCGATCCTGATCGGACGTGCCGTAGTGCTGGAGAAGCGAGCCGAGCCTGCCGAGCAGCCCGCTCCCCTGCCGGAGCCGTCTGCGGAGAGTGCGCCGCTCCCTGAGAACACCGCCGAACCTGCGGCCTGATCAAAAAAACAAAATACCGGCCCCACTCCGATCAAACGGAGCGGGGCCGGTTTGTTTTGATTTGATGGGAGGTCATTTGCTGCAGAGCTTCGGCAGCTGGCTCACGGCTTCGGCGGCGGTTGTGGTGTCCAGTGCATCGCATACGGTGGCCGCGATATGGTCAAACCCCAGCAGAGTGCCAAGATCGGTGCCAGGTTTCACCCCGCCGCCGGCGATCAGCCACGGGACGTACTCGCGGGTGTGGTCGGTGGTGGCAAGGTACCCGGGGTCACAGCCATGGTCTGCAGTGATCATCAACAGATCATCCGGGCCCAGTTTCTCCATGAAGCCGGGCAGCCATTGATCGAAGGCAGTGGCCGCCGCCGCATAGCCGGGGATGTCCCGGCGGTGCCCGTAAGTCATGTCGAAATCGACCAGGTTTACAAAGGCGAGGCCCTCGAATTCCCGGTCAGCCAGCCCCAGCGCCACCTGCATCCCGTCCGCATTGTTTTTGGTACGGATGGTCTCGGTGGTGCCACGGCCGGCAAAGATGTCGTGGATCTTCCCCACTGCGATGACCGACTTTCCGGCGGTTTTCAGCTCATCCAGCATAGTGGGGCGGGGCGGAAGCAGCGAGTAATCGTGGCGGTTGGCAGTGCGCTTGAAATCGCTGGCACAGCTGCCCACAAAGGGACGGGCAATGACGCGGCCCACGCCGTGTTTGCCCTGCAGCATCTCCCGGGCGGTCTCACAGATGCGGTACAGTTCGGGCACCGGAACGATCTCCTCGTGGGCGGCGATCTGGAACACGCTGTCTGCCGAGGTGTATACGATGAGCGCCCCGGTGCGCATGTGCTCCTCGCCATAGTCTCGAATGACCTCAGTGCCGGAATAAGTGCGGTTGCACAGCACCTTGCGGCCAGTGCGGGCTTCAAATTCGCGGATGACCTCCTCGGGGAAGCCATCCGGGTAGGTGGGCAGCGCTTGTTCGCTCACGAGCCCGGCGATCTCCCAATGCCCGATGGTGGTGTCTTTGCCCAAGCTGCGCTCCTGCAGGCGGGCAAAGGCCCCGGAAGGAGCTTCACAGGGGGTGCCGCACTCAACGCCCTCAATGTTGAACAGACCCAGCCGGCGCAGATTCGGTGTGTCAAAATTTCCATGATCCGCGATGGAGCCCAGCGTGTTGGATCCGGCGTCCCCGAAGGCAGCGGCATCGGGCGCGGCTCCAATGCCAAAGCTGTCCAGTACGATCAAAAAAACACGTTTTGCCATAAGCACACTCCTTTCCCGGGCGTACAGGCGAATTGCTCTGCGCCCTGCTTCGGAAGTTGATGGTCAAAAATCCTCTTGCACTTTTATTATACCTATTTTATCATAAAATGTGTAGCGGCATTCTTGTTCGGGCGGTGGAATTTGATGCCCGCCGGGCAAAAGAGCCACCACTCGGGTAACTGCAGACCTTCCGATGCGCATACTAAGGACGGGCACTCTGCCCATTCTTGATGATTTCGGGAGGTACTATGCGAAAAACAAAGATCGTTTGCACCCTTGGCCCGTCCACGGACCGGGAGGAGGTCCTTCGGGACATGATCCTCGCGGGCATGAACGTGGCGCGCTTCAATTTTTCCCACGGGGATCACAGCGAGCATGCGCGGCGGCTTGAAATGTTCAAGCGGCTGCGAAGCGAGCTGAGGCGCCCGGTCGCGGCACTTCTGGACACCAAAGGCCCGGAGATCCGCCTTGCGAAATTTGACGGCGGCAAGGCGGTTCTGAAACCTGGGCAGGAGTTTACCCTCACCACCCGTGAGGTGCTCGGGGATGATTCCGTTGTACAGGTGACCCACCGGGATCTGCCTGCGGATCTGCACGTTGGAGCGCGGATTCTGCTGGACGATGGGCTGATCAGTATGCGGGTGACAGGGATCCGAGGCACCGATGTGATCTGCGAGGTGGAGAACGGCGGCATCATCAAAGACCGCAAGGGGGTCAACGTTCCCGGCATCCCCCTTTCCCTGCCCTATATGAGCCAGAAGGACCGGGAAGACATCCTGTTCGGCATCAAAAATGGCTTTGACTTTATCGCAGCCAGTTTTGTGCGCTGTGCACAGGACGTTCTGGAGATCCGCCGGATCCTGGACGAGCATGGTTCCGGGATCCGCATCATCGCTAAGCTGGAGAACCGGGAGGGCGTGGACGATCTGGATGCGATCCTGGCGGCGGCCGACGGGATCATGGTGGCACGCGGAGATCTCGGGGTGGAGATCGACTTCACTGAGATCCCCGCCATTCAAAAGAACATCATCCTTCACAGTTTCTCCAGCAGCAAACCGGTCATTACGGCGACACAGATGCTGGAAAGTATGCAGAACAACCCCCGCCCCACCCGCGCAGAGATCACCGATGTGGCCAACGCAGTATACGACGGGACGTCGGCGGTCATTCTTTCGGGCGAAACGGCTGCTGGAAAATATCCTGTGGAGACGGTCCGCACGATGGCTGCCATTGCAGAGCGGACTGAAAACGACAGCGGCTATTTCAGCCGGATGCAGAACGCTTCGGCCGGGTCCCGTCTGAGCATTTCTGCCGCAACGGCCCACGCGGCCTGTACGACGGCCGCTGACATCAAAGCGAATGCGGTCATCACAGTGACCAAGAGCGGTGAAACAGCCCGCCTTCTGAGCCGGTTCCGCTCCGACACTCCCATCATCGCCTGCGTAATGGATGAGGTGACCCAGCGGCAGCTTGCGCTTTCCTGGGGTGTGAAGCCGCTGCTGATGCCCTATGCTCACAACACAGATGAGATGATCGAGCAGGCGGTCGTCTGTGCAAAGTCGGCTTCCCTCATTCGGGACGGCGATCTTGTGGTGCTGACGGCCGGTGTGCCGGTGGGGATCTCCGGGACCACCAACATGATCAAAGTGCATATGGTGGGCGACAGTCTGACCAACGGCGTGGGCATCGGTCGTAAGAATGCCAAAGGGCCGCTGTGTGTCTGCCGCGATTTGAACGAAGCCCGCGAAAAGTTCCGCCCCGGAGATGTTCTTGTGCTCCCCTATACCGACAACAGCGTTCTGGATCTGATGCGGCAGGCATCCGCACTGATCGTGGAGGAGAGTGGCCAGAACTGCCACGCAGCCGTTGTGGGCCTGACCTTGAACATTGCGGTGATCGTGAGTGCGGTCGGTGCGGTGCGGCGCCTGCGCGACGGCGTGATGGTCTCGGTGGATTGCGAGCGCGGTACGGTGCAGACTCTGCCCAACTGAGAAAGGAGAATCAATTATGGAACGTATTGCAAGCTTTTGTGTGGATCACACCCGTCTGGAGCCGGGCGTTTATCTCTCCCGGCGGGATGGAGATGTGATGACCTGGGATGTGCGCATGAAGAAGCCCAACGCGGGTGAGTACCTCTCCACCGGTTCGGCTCACACCATTGAGCATCTGTTTGCCACATTCGCCCGAAACTCTGCGGTGTCGGACGGGGTCGTCTATGTGGGCCCCATGGGCTGCCGCACCGGCTTCTATCTGCTCACACAGGGGCTGACCGATGCTCAGGCGCTGCAGCTGATCAAGGACAGCTTCCGCTTTGTGGCCGACTTTGAGGGCGAAATCCCGGGCGCCAGTGAGATCGAATGCGGGAATTACCGGGATATGGATCTTGCGGCAGCCCGGCGGGATGCTGCGGCTTATTTGAAGGTGCTGGAGCCCATCACCCATGATCAGATGCGATACGCGGACTGATCCAGAAGTAAAATAAAAAACGCCCTGTCGCGGTATGCAAGCCGCAGCAGGGCGTTTTTGTTATTCTTTCATAGCAAGAGCATCCAAAAGCTCTCTGCGCAGGATCAGGATCTGCCCCACATGATAATTGGTCACCACATCCAGTTCGCTCGCCGTATCCAGCATCCGTGGATCGCGGATCTTCGCGCCGGAGGCATCCAGCAGCTCCCGGTTTTCCGGACTGAGCCGCCCCGGCCGATCCATACGGTAGAGCACCTCCATGTGTGCCACAAGCTGGCGCGCCTTGCCCTCGCAGCGGCGGAACGCCTCCAGCTTGCGCCGCTGGCGCTGCGGATGGATCAGCCAGCGCTGCCGCGCAAAAATGCCCAGCTGGCGGGCCATATCATCGACCTTGTCGGACATATCATCCACATCGGGGAGGACCTCGTCACCGTCGAACATGTTCTCCAAAAACAAAATGAGTTCCCGGTCCAGGCTTTCCACCGTAGTACGGATCTGCCGGCTGTTGTCATAAGGAAAGACCAGCGTGTTGATGAGCATACCTACGCCAAGGCCGATGGCGCTGTCCCACAGGCGGCCCGTGGCATAGGTCAGAGGCAGGATATCCGGCGTTGTACAGAGGGTGACCACCATCAGGCAGGCCAGCGAAGGGGCGAACCGGTGCCCCAGTGCGTTGTACATGCCGAGCACCAGAACAATGCCGATGCCGGTGGCTGCGAAATGGGAGATGGGCAGGGACAGCAGGAAAACACCGGCCACGGCGCCGAACACCGTGCCAGCCAGCTGGCTCAGGCAGGATTCCAGCGATTCCTTGAAGGTGGGCTGAACGGCGGCCATGGCGCCCAGCATGGCAAAGACCAGCTTGGAAGTGGTGGCGCCATAGAATTCCACAATGACCATTGCGATGATCACGGCGACGGCCGTTTTGATGGTGCGCAGACCGACGTGAAAGCGGTTGTATCTTTTTTTCATACGATTTTGTTTGATCTCCATCCGATGAAATGCAAAGCCGTCCCGGCGGGACGGGAACCCATTCCGTTCCGTGCGGTAAATGTCGGCCGGAACGACCGGCACTTTCAAATACAAAGAAAAAAGGACATCCTTTCGGATGTCCTTTTGGTGGAGATGAGGGGGATCGAACCCCTTACCTCTTGAATGCCATTCAAGCGCTCTCCCAGGTGAGCTACACCCCCACAGGCGTTGCCGTCTCTCGACTGCTTGATTATTATAGCAGAGCCTGTGAAGGAAGTCAACACTTTTTTGAAAAAATTTCAAAAAATAATTTCTGCGCGAAGCATGGTCACTTTTCTGCCGCAGCAAAGGCGGCGAAAGCCTTGTAGGCCATGTACACATCGGTCTTGGCGACCAGCTCAAAGGGGGCGTGCATGCTCAGCACCGGGACACCGATGTCAATGGTATCCACGTTGCGCTCGGCCACGAACTTCGCCACCGTGCCGCCGCCGCCCTGATCTACCTTGCCCAGTTCGCCGATCTGCCATACCACGCCGGCCTCGTCCAGCAGGTCGGCGATATAGGCCACCATCTCGGCCGAAGCGTCGTTGGTGTCGCTCTTGCCGCCGCTGCCGGTATACTTGGTCAGCACCACGCCCTTGCCGGCGTAGGCGCAGTTGCGGCGGTCATTCACCTCCGGGAAGGTGGGATCAAAAGCGGCGTTCACATCGGAGGACAGGCACTTGGAGGCCATCAGGCAGCTCACATAGTCGGCCCCCTGCCCTGCGCACAGCTGCTGGACAAAGTGGAACACATAGTCGCCCCGCAGGCCGGTGGTGCCGTTGGAGCCGGTCTCCTCCTTGTCGGTCAGCACACACAGGGTGGTGAACCGGGGGGACTGCACTTCGATCTCGGCAAGCAGTGCCGGATAGGCCTCCACCCGGTCATCGTGGCCATAAGCGCCGATCAGACCCCGGTCAAAACCAACGTCCCGGGCCTTGTGGGCGGGAACCGCCTCGATCTCTGCGCGAATGAAGTCTTTCTCCACGATGCCGTACTGCTGATTCAGAAGCTGCATCGTGAAAAGCTTTACCTTCTGCTTGGCGCCCTCATCCTGAATGGGCAGGCTGCCCACCACGATGTTAAGCTCCTCGCCGCGGATGCCGTTGCGCAGGGTGCGCTCGTTTTGCTCGCGGGAGAGGTGGGGCAGCAGATCGGTGACGCAGAACACCGGGTCCTCCTCCCGCTCGCCGATGCAGAAGTCCACCCGCTCACCGCCGGCCTTGTAAAGCACACCGTGCAGTGCCAGCGGCACCGCCGTCCACTGATACTTGCGCAGGCCGCCATAGTAGTGGGTCTTGAACAGGGCAAGGCCCCCATCCTCATACAGCGGCATCTGCTTCAGGTCAAGGCGGGGCGAATCAATATGGGACATATTCATATGGATGCCGGCGCTCAGCGGCTCGCGGCCGATGGTGGCTGCCAGCACACACTTGCCCCGGTTGACCATGTAGACCTTCTCCCCTGCCTCATAGCGGCGGCCCGGCTCAAAGAGCTGATAACCGGCATCCTGCAGCATCCGGGTGCTGAGCGCTGTGGCTTCGCGCTCGGTCTTGCTCTCGTTCAGAAACTGCTTGTAGCCGCGGCAGAATTCCTCGGCCAGCGCCACGGTGTCCGGCTGCAGTTCGGCCACCGGCTTTGCGGAATAGAGCAGTTCCTCTTCCAACTGCTTTGCAGTCTTGTTTTCCATGGTTGCACATCCTTTCGTGATGCAGGCAGCAGCCTTACGCGGCCAGCGTGCCGTACAGACGTTGATAACTCTCGTAGTTCCGACGGATCTTTTTCACATACAGATCCATCTGCTCGTATGGGAAGACCGTCAGTGTCCGGCCGTCGTCCGTATATTTCTCCTGTGTCAGAAGCTGATCGACGGTGCCCCAGCCGCTGTGGTAAGCGGCCGCAGCCGTGGCGATGTCCTGGTCGTAGCGCTCAAGAATGACCGCCAGGTAATAGCTCCCAAACCGCACGTTGATCTCCGGGTCATAGAGATCCCCGAAGGTCAGTTCTTCGGTGGGGGCGATCTTGGATTTGATCCACTGGAACGTCTCGTCCGTGATCTGCATCAGGCCGCGGGCATCCACACTGGACTGTGCACTGGGGTCAAATCCGCTCTCTGTACAGATAAAACTGTAGAGGAGCAGCGGGTCGAGCTGATACTTGTCGGCGTAATACTCCACATACTCGCTGTACTCCTGCGGGTGGAGTGCACGGTCCAGCATTTCCCCACCCCAGCGGATCCCACACACGCCGGCGGCCAGGAGCGCTGCCAGCAGCAGGACGATGAGGCATCTGCGAAGTTTCATTCAATACCTCTCAGCTTGGCCAGTACCGTCAGCGTGCGTTCGGCGAGCTGCTCCGGAGTGCCGTCGTTGCGGATCTCGTAGTCGGCGTGGGCCAGGAGCTCTGCCTCGCTCACCTGCGCATCCAGCCGGCGGCGGGCCATCTCGGGCGAGATGCCGTCCCGTGCACAAATGCGCGCCACTGAGGTCTCCAGCGGGGTGGTCACCACCACAAACTGATCGCATTCCTTTTCAAACAGCGAGCCGATGATGACTGCACCGTCCACAAAATACAGGTCAGCCCCTGCTGCGCGGGCGACCTCGCCCTGCCGCTTCAGTTCCGCCACAATGGCAGGATGAGTGATGTCCGTGAGAGCCTGGGTGCCCTCAGGGGTCTTGAAGGCGCGGTCGGCCAGCAGGCGCCGGCGCAGGTGCCCCTCCTCGTCCATGATGTCTGCGCCGAAGCGCTCCTGCAGCAAGGGCAGGCAGGGAGAACCGTCGGCCAGCACATCGCGGGCCACCAGATCAGCATCCGCCACATGGTAGCCCTGCTCCTTTAAAATTGCCGTTACGCGGGACTTCCCGCACCCGGAACGGCCGGTGATCGCGATCGTTTTCATACTTCTGCCACCTGTATCACCTGAAATCCCGCTGCACGAAGCAGTCGGTTGTATACGGCCAGTGCCACGCCGTCCTGCTCCGGGCAGCGGGCAAACACCTGCCGGGCGCCTCGCTCATCCAGTTCCCGCAGCGCGCGGAACAGGTCGTGCGCCTGTTCATCCGGATGCCCCTCGCGGCCATAAGTCACGCAGGGCACGGGCAGGGCGCTCTCCTCACCCTCAAAGCAAAGGCAGAAAACGCCCTTTTCCTTCTCCCCTTCCACATAGGCGCGGAAGGCTTCAAAGCTGCCCTGCAGAATGGTCACATTGGCCTTGGGCGCGTAGTGCTTGTACTTCATGCCGGGAGAGGCGGCCACCTCGCCCTCTTTCAGCTGCGCGGTGATGGAGGGGGCAAGCAGCACCTCCTCGCCCAGTGCAGCTTCCAGCTGCTCTTTGGTGATGTAGCCCGGGCGAAGCAGCACAGGCTGCTCACCGGCAATGCTCACTACGGTGGATTCCACGCCCACCTGGCAGCTTCCACCGTCCAGAATGAGCGGCAGACGGCCTTCCATGTCCGCCCAGACATCCTGTGCGGTGGTAGGGCTGGGGCTTCCGGAGCGGTTGGCCGAGGGCGCCGCAAAGGGCAGGCCGGACAGCTCCACCAGCCGGCGGGCGACCGGGTCGGAGGGCATACGCACCGCCACTGTGTTCAGCCCGGCGCAGACCTCGTCTGCGATCTTCGGGCCGCGGGGTAGGATCATGCTCAGGGGGCCGGGCCAGAACGCCTCGGCCAGCTTGCGGGCCCGGGGAGTGATCTCGGCCACCACCTGTTCCATCCGCTCCAGGCTGTCCACATGGACGATCAGAGGATTGTCCTGCGGGCGGCCTTTGGCAGCAAAGATCTTCTTCACGGCATCGCCGTCAAAAGCGCTGCCGGCGATGCCGTACACCGTCTCGGTGGGGATCGCAACGATCTGGCCCTCGGCCAGCAGACGTGCCGCCAGTGCGGTGTTTTCCTCACTGGCCGGCAATAACATTGTATTCATTGGGTATCGACCTCTTGGTACTTTAAATCGTGTTGTCGCTTTTTCTCAGCTTCTCAGCCTGGTCGGCTGCCGCCAGTGCATCGAACAGCTCATCCAGTGCGCCGTCCATCACCTGCTCCAGCTTATAAAGGGTCAGGCCGATGCGGTGATCCGTCACCCGGCCCTGCGGAAAATTGTAGGTGCGGATGCGCTCGCTGCGATCACCGGTCCCCACCAGGCTGCGGCGTACCGCATCGACGGAGTCCTTCTGTGCCTGCTGCTTCTGCTGCAGAAGGCGGCTGCGCAGGACTTTGAGCGCCTTGTCCTTGTTCTTGTACTGGCTTCGCTCATCTTGGCACTCCACCACCATGCCGGTGGGCAGATGGGTCACCCGGATGGCGCTGGAGGTCTTGTTGATGTGCTGGCCACCCGCGCCGGAGGAGCGGAAGGTATCGATCTTCAACTCGGCGGGATCCAGTTCCAGATCCACTTCCTCAGCTTCCGTCATCACCGCGACCGTGACGGTGGAGGTATGGATGCGGCCCTGCGTTTCGGTCTCGGGCACGCGCTGCACCCGGTGCACGCCGCTCTCAAACTTCAGCCGGCTGTACGCGCCGTCCCCCTGGATCGAGAAGACCCCCTCTTTCATACCGCCCAGTTCTGTGGTGTTCAGGTTCAGTACCTCACACTGCCAGCCCTGCCGCTGGGCATACATGCTGTACATACGCCACAGGCTGTGGGCAAACAGGGCAGCCTCCTCACCGCCAGCGCCGCCGCGTATCTCCAGTATGATGTTTTTATCGTCGTTTTCATCCCGGGGAAGCAGCAGCATCTGCAGCTCCTTCTCCAAAGGCTCCAGCTTTTCCCTGTTTTCGCACAGTTCCTGCTGTACCATTTCCTTGAACTCAGGTTCCAGGCCGCCCGCATCCAGCAGGTCGCGTGCCTCCTGCTCGGCTGCAAGTGCGCCCCGGTAGGCCTCGTAAGCCTCGACCACCGGGGAAAGCTGCCGATATTCCTTCATCAGGCTGCGGTACAATTGATTGTCCTGAACCGTGGCCGGATCCTGAAGGCGGACACTGACCTCCTCCATACGGCTCCGCACACCGTCCAGCTGTTTCATGGTCTGGGGCTGCAGCATGGTTCGTTCCTTTCCCTGGCGCGGTGAATGTCGGACCGGAACAGACTAGGCTTCTTCCCGCATCACCTTGCGGATATTTTTTTCGATCTTGGCGCGGGGCAGCATGACTTCCCGGCCGCAGCCTGTGCAGCGGATGCGGAAATCCATGCCTACCCGCAGCACGTCAAACACGTTTGCCCCGCACGGATGGGGCTTCTTGGTCAGGATCCTGTCGCCAACGCGCACGTCCATGTCGGTTCCCTCTCTCTCCTGCCGTCAGTTCGCCGCAAATGTTCTGCGGCCGGCTTTTACTATTATATACGATTGCCCCTGTTTTGCAAATGCAAATATCGCGCCGAAGCGCTGCATATATCTTTTTTCAGACCGTGCTTCCGCAGATCGGCAGCACACAACCACAAAGTGAAGCGAGGATGGATAGAAATGGTGGATTTTCGAACAGAATCTCTGTGCCCCAGTGCCGATGGCATGACCATGGCTGAACTGCGCCAAGCCGCAGCACGGGGCGATATTTTGCAGAGCACCGCGCTGGCCTGCGACAATTCCCGGCAATTGCGATTCCAGCTGGCCGGCTGGCCTGCGGTCATGCCCTTTGAAGAGTGTGCAGATGGAGCAGCCTCCGGCACAGTGCGCGACATCGCGATCCTCACACGGGTGGGGCGACCCACCTACTTTGTGATCCGGGCGATCCATGAGGAAGCTGGGAAACCGCCTGTGTTCGACCTGTCCCGCACAGCGGCACAGCATGCCTGCCAGACACAATATTTGGACCGGCTGCTCCCGGGCGCTATCATCCCCTGCACCGTCACCCACATCGAGCCGTTTGGCGCGTTCTGCGATGTGGGGTGCGGCATCAGCGCCCTGCTGCCCATCGACTGCTTGTCCGTGTCCCGCATCCGCACCCCGGCTGACCGGGTCAGCGTGGGGCAGCGGCTGCGCTGCGCGGTGAAAAGCCGCGACCCGCAGGGGCGGC
>JAFUQL010000249.1 GCA_017472375.1 Oscillospiraceae bacterium
AACGGCCCATACAATGATCTGGCCGATGACCAGATATTTGGTCAGATTGGGGATGCCGAAGCGGTAATACTTCCGCTCCATCCGGTCAAGCCATTTTTCCATAACTGCCTCCGTCCCGCCGGGGCGGGAGTTCATGTGTTTGTGTTGTTTTGCCCGGGAAGCGCCGGCTGCCCGGGCGGGCTATGGCCATTATAGCAGATTTTTATATCCGGTTCAACAAAGCGTAAACTGCCGGGACTTTCCACTTTTTCCACCACCCAATTGTGGAAAAGTATGGGTTTTTGAGCGGGTTTTTAACCTTTTCCACCAGGTTTTCAACAATAGATCAATTTTTCGGGTTATACAAGTTGGAAAATTCGTGAACTTTTTATGTCCGAGAGAGAGGTTTTCGCCCGCTGTCCATGGAAATTTGCGACATTTTTGGGAATTTGGGACGTCTCTGCACCGCGCACGCTGTTCCCGAACATTTGTTTTTACTTCGGATACATATTTTCCGCTGCTGCGCTTCACCGCCGGCTTTGCGGTTTTCTTTCTTGCCGCCGTGCCCCACTATTATTATAATGTAAAAGAGTTGTGTTCCATTCAGATCTGTCTGTGCTGATAAAAGGAGGAAGTTTCCCTATGAAACGTCTGCTGCGCTACGGCAGGGGCTACGAGCTTCGTGCCCTGCTGGCGCCTCTGTTCAAGATGCTGGAGGCATCGTTCGAGCTGTTCGTGCCGCTGGTGGTGGCCTCGGTCATCGACGAGGGCATCAAAGCCGGCGACACCGGCCGCATCCTGCGGCTGTGCGGTGTGCTCATCCTGCTGGCGGTGGTGGGCCTTGCCTGCAGCGTCACCGCCCAGTATTTCGCCGCCAAGACCGCCGTGGGCTTTGCTGCCCGGCTGCGGCATGCCCTGTTCGCCCACATCCAGAGCCTGGGCTTCGCCGCCCAGGACAAGCTGGGCCCCTCCACCCTCATCACCCGCATGACCAGCGACGTGAACCAGGTGCAGAACGGCATCAACATGACCCTGCGCCTGCTGCTGCGCAGCCCCTTTGTGGTGTTCGGCGCCATGGTCATGGCCTTCACGGTGGACGCGCAGGCGGCCATGGTGTTCGTGTGGGTCATCCCGGCGCTGTGCGCGGTGGTGTTCGGCATCATGGCGCTGACCATGCCCCTGTACAAACGCACCCAGGCCGGGCTGGACGGAGTGACCGCCATCACCCGCGAGAACCTGACCGGCGTGCGGGTCGTGCGCGCCTTTGGCCGGGAGGAAGCCGAGGCCGGCCGCTTTGAGCAGGCAGTGGACGGACTGAACCGGCTGCAGCAGCGGGTGGGCGCCCTGTCGGGCCTGACCAACCCGGTCACCACCGTGATCGTGAACCTGGGCATCATCGCCCTTCTCTCCACCGGCGCGGTGCAGGTGGATACCGGCCGCCTGACCCAGGGCCAGGTGGTGGCGCTGGTGAACTATATGAGCCAGATCCTGGTGGAGCTGGTGAAGATGGCCAACCTGATCGTGACCATCACCAAGGCGCTGGCCTGCGCCGGCCGTGTGGCCGACCTGCTGGACATCGCCCCGGGCATGGAGAGCTCCCCCACCGCCGCAGCCCCCGACTTTGACCGGGCGCAGGGCGGTGCGGTGGAGTTCCGGGACGTATGCCTGGCCTATCACGCGGGCAGCGGCGAGAGCCTGCGGAACATCTGCTTCTCCGCTGCCCCCGGGGAGACCGTCGGCATCATCGGCGGCACCGGCAGCGGAAAATCCAGCCTGGTGAATCTGCTGCCCCGCTTTTACGACGTGACCGGCGGCGCAGTGACCCTGGATGGCCGCGACCTGCGGGAGTGGCCTCTGGAGGAACTGCGCACCCAGATTGGCATGGTGCCCCAGAAGGCCCTGCTGTTCGCGGGGACCATCCGGGAGAATCTGCGCTGGGGCTGCGGCGACGCCGACGATGAGGCCCTGTGGCAGGCACTGGAGGCAGCACAGGCGGCGGAGTTCGTGCGGGCCAAGCCGGGCGGACTGGATGAGCCGGTGGAGCAGGGCGGCCGGAACCTCTCCGGCGGTCAGCGCCAACGGCTGACCATCGCCCGAGCGCTAGTGCGCCGCCCCCGGGTGCTGATCCTGGACGACAGCGCCAGCGCGCTGGACTTTGCCACCGATGCGGCGCTGCGCAAGGCGCTGCGGGCTCTGCCCTTCTCCCCCACCGTGTTCATCGTGAGCCAGCGCACCGCCAGCCTGCAGCACGCCGACCGCATCGTGGTGCTGGATGAGGGCGAGGCGGTGGGCATCGGCACTCATGCCCAACTGCTGGAGACCTGCCCTGTCTACAAGGAAATTTACGACAGTCAGTTCAAAAGCGTCGACGAAAGCGAGGTGGAGTGAGATGTCGAAGCAGAAAGCCCGGAAGGGCACCCTCGCCAAGGTGCTGCGGCATCTGCGCCGTTATCTGCCGCTGGTGGGGCTGACCGTGGCGCTGGCTGCGGTGACCGTGGCCGCCACTCTGCTCATCCCGGTGTACACCGGCGACGCCATCGATCTCATCCTCGCGCCCGGCCAGGTGGATTTTGACGGGCTGCGGGGGCTGATCCTGCGCATGGCCGCGGTGCTGGCGGCGGGTGCGGCGGCTCAGTGGCTGATGAACCTGTGCAGCAACCGCATCACCTATTCGGTCATTCGCGATCTGCGCCGGCAGGCGTTCGACCGGCTGCAGAGCCTACCCCTGTCCTATCTGGACGGTCAGCGCACCGGCGATGTGGTCAGCCGGGTGGTGGCGGATGTGGATCAGTTTGCCGACGGCCTGCTGATGGGATTCACCCAGCTGTTCACCGGTGTGTTGACCATTTTGGGCACGCTGGGCTTCATGCTGCGGGTGAACGTGGGCATCACGCTGGTGGTGGTGTGCATCACCCCGGTGAGCCTCGGCGTGGCGGCCTTCATCGCCCGCAGCACCCACAGTATGTTCCGCCTGCAGAGCGAGACCCGGGGCGAACAGACCGCCCTCATCGATGAGATGGTCGCCGGCCAGAAGGTGGTGCAGGCCTTCGGGCAGGAGGACGAGGTGCTGGCCCGCTTTGATGAGATCAACGACCGGCTGGAGGCCTGCAGCCTGCGGGCCATCTTCTTCTCCAGCCTGACCAACCCCTGCACCCGCTTCGTGAACAGCCTTGTGTACGCAGGCGTCTGCCTCACCGGCGCACTGGGCGCTGTGCAGGGGCTTGTGACGGTGGGTCAGCTCAGCTGCCTGCTCAGCTACGCCAACCAATACACCAAGCCCTTCAATGAGATCAGCGGCGTGGTGACCGAGCTGCAGAACGCTCTGGCCTGCGCCGGTCGGGTGCTGGAACTGATCGAGGCCGAGCCCCAGACCCCCGATGCGCCGGACGCCCGGGCACTGACCGCAGAGAACACTGTGGGGCAAGTGGAACTGACGGATGTGGACTTCCGCTACCTGCCCGACCGCCCGCTCATTCAGGATCTGGATCTGAAGGTACAGCCCGGCCAGCGGGTAGCCATCGTGGGCCCCACCGGCTGCGGCAAGACCACCATCATCAACCTGCTGATGCGATTCTATGATGTGGACGGCGGCTCCATTGCAGTGGACGGCACCGACATCCGCCGCATCACCCGCCGCAGTCTGCGGGCCTTTTATGGCATGGTGCTGCAGGACACCTGGCTGAAAGCGGGCACCATCCGGGAGAACATCGCCTACAGCGCCCCGGATGCCACCGAGGAGGAGATCGTGGCGGCGGCCAAGGCTGCCCACGCCCACGGCTTCATTCTGCGGCTGCCCCAGGGCTACGACACGGTCATCACGGAGGACGGCGGCAGCCTGAGCCAGGGACAGAAGCAGCTTCTGTGCATCGCCCGGGTGATGCTGCGCCTGCCGCCCATGCTGATCCTGGACGAGGCCACCTCCTCCATCGACACCCGCACCGAGATCCACATCCAGCAGGCCTTCCACCGGATGATGCAGGGGCGTACCAGCTTCATCGTGGCTCACCGCTTGTCCACCATCCGCACGGCGGATGTGATCCTTGTGATGAAGGACGGCCGGGTCATTGAACAGGGCACCCATCGTCAGCTTCTGCGGCAGGGCGGCTTCTATGCCGACCTGTACAACAGCCAGTTTGAAGAATAAACCTACCGGCCTGCGGCTTTTGGCGCGGCCGGCCCAAACACAAAAAAGCTCCACCGGTGTGTGGAGCTTTTTTCACATTCAACGGGTCTGCACGGTGAAAACGTGGTTATCGGGATCCCAAACGCCCGCTTTGTTTTTGCAGATGCCTGTACATCAGCCACGCAAGCAGATCTGCGGTCAGGGCCACCGTATCGACGACCAGGAGAATGAACGCGAAGATCGCCCCGATGGCCACGCCACCGCCGCCATGGAGTGCATCCGAGCTGTAAAGGACCGCTGCTGCGGCATACAGTGCCGCGATCACAAACACCGGGATCCGCCGAAGCACGGCTTTCTTCGCCCTGCAGCATAGGGTCAGCTGGACGCCGAATACGATGTCCGCAAGGATGCCGCATAAAAGGATCGACTGTACCATATTCCCTTCCTCCTTCTGCA